>NZ_LMVP01000278.1 GCF_002287235.1 Methanosarcina spelaei | reverse complement strand
ACACCGATATCGAGTTCTTCACGCAGCTCTCTCATAACATGCTCGTCTACGAGGTCCATCTTGTCGACCCCGAGTTTCTTTGCCACGTATTCTTTTGCCTCGCCTATGCGCATATTCTTTGAGAACTCCATCCTTGCAACAAGGTCTCCTGCAGCCCTTATTCCAGTCATACCTGAAGCCATTATGTGTGCGATCGGCATACCCAATGGGTCGCCGACCCCGATCTATATGCCGTCTACGCCTGCAATTTCTACCATTGCCTTGCTTGCTCTGGTAACCGCATCAATAGGAGGAGTCTCGAGCATAGGAATTCCGCCAACACCCATGCCCATGTCAACGTGACAGGGAATTGGAGACGCCTCGACAGCTGCCTTCATGAAGGTAACTGCACGAGCAAGGTTCCAGGCTGAGGTTTTGCTGGTATTGGTATTGCATACTGGCCCGAAAACGTTTGCTCCTGCCTTTGCAATAAGTGGAGCCTGCTGGTGAGGCCAGAGCCCTGCAAGGGTAACGCCATCGTACTGAAGGTTTCCGTGCATACCAAGTACACATTCTCCTGCCATGCCTGCTTCAATGTACATGTCAGGGAACTCCTTTCTGAGAGCCTCGATTGCATGAAGTGTGCCGTACATATCCCCATCGCCTGCTGCGCCGGTTGTATCAAAATTAACACCGTCAGCACCGGAGGCAAAGAGTTTCTGCATAACCCAGACTGTGTCTCTTGTGAGGTGTTCGGCAGCGTGTTCCATTGATTCCCAGGCTTCGGGGATCTTGAAAGCTTTCATAAGGTCGCCGGGATTCTCAAAAGGTCCATCAGGGGTATAATACAATCCCATATTGGGCATTGCGCCGTAAAACAGTGGGATGATCATGTTCTGCTGGCAGACTTCCATTGCCTGGCACTCGTTTGATACGACAGGTTTTACAGGCTTAAAACTATAATCGATGTGCCCGAGTTCCATTGTGTCGGCACCGAAAGCACGCTCGTGCATCATGCAGCCAACCAGGCGGCTGGAAGGAATACCGACACCACTGTTACCCTGGTCACCGTCAAGTCTTATAGTGCCGATGTCGTGCGTTACAGGAATTTCCATGCCCTGTTCGACACTCACAGCCTTACCGGGCATCATAAGAATTTCTGCAAGCTTGTCAATTTCATCGGCGCTCAGGGCAGAGATCTCACCAAGGTCGGCAGCATTAGCAGTTCCGGCTTCGATCTCAGCCATGATTTTTTCTTTGGTAAGGAAGACACGTTTTCCGTCTCCCATTCTCAAAGCGTATTCAGTTGCCATTTTTAT
>NZ_LMVP01000277.1 GCF_002287235.1 Methanosarcina spelaei | reverse complement strand
ATTCTCGCGGCGCTCAAAGGAGCGCCGCTAACTATACCCTGAATAGTTACAAAATATATTGAAGCAGGTTTCACCCATATATATGTCCATTCAAAAGCCTCGGACCAGATAGCTTTCATCAAAGCTTACGGAAAAGATGTTTTGCCGGCATTAAAAGGGACATAACTGGTATTCTAAAAAATATTAATTACATAAAATGTCGGATAAGTGAAAGCGGTTATTCCACTTTCACTTTCTTCACTCTCTCTAAATAGCACTTGAAAGTTTTCCTCATACGGCTGAGTATTTTTTACATTACATCTAAGTGTCTTTTGCTATGGCTGAATGTTTTTACACTATGGCTGAATGTTTTTACACTATGGCTAAGTGTATTTTACGCTATGGCTGAGTATTCTTTACACTATGGCTAAGTGTCTTTTACACTATGGCTGAGTGTTTTTTACATTCTTGATTTTAAAGATCTTACTTTTGAGGTTTGATTATCACCTTTGTATAGCCATTCACACGTTGATCAAACTCCCTGTAGGCCTCAGGAACTTCATCAAAGGAGATCCTGTGGCTTACTATAAAACTGGGTTTTGCTTGTCCTCCAATTATCATATCTCTGAGTATTTCATGGATTGCTTTTACTGGCGTCTAGCCGGTTCCAACGCTCATGCCTTTTTCCCAGAGCTGTCCGAAGGGAAGCATCTATTCTCCTTTCTTGGCGTGTTCATCGGTGGCTCCAGGATCATTTGCCATATAAACGCCGATAACTCCAAGGTGCCCGGTTGGGTTGATTAACCTTATCAGGTCGTCTAATACCTGTGTAGGTTTTTCTTTTGAGGGATCGTTTCTGTCCCTGGCCTGATAGCCAACCGCATCAATGCCGCACATTACTCCTTTCATTTTCTCCTCCCCTGGCAGCCATGATCCAATGATTGCCGGGTTTCCAGCCCTCATTATTTCAATTTCGGTCACAGGATCGTTCCCTGAAGGGTCCATGCTACCCAGGACTGTTGCCATTTTTTGCTCTTCTGGTGGCATTGGCTCTGAAGTTCCCTCTTTCTCACTTAGGAATTACAAAGATATAAATTCAAATATTTTCATTGCCTAAAGATAATTCTGTTTTAACTGATACAAACCATAAAGGAATTTATTTGAATGCTACGCAAAAAATATCCGGAAGAAACAGAAAAGCAAATGAAATCATTTTTTGTATCCTCTTCAAATTGAGTGGAAAGCTCTCAATTTCTGCTTATTGAGCTTTTTTCTCTGATTAGTTGAGCCAGAGATGGCATCCCAAATGTACCGCCAACTCTATCACATATG
>NZ_LMVP01000276.1 GCF_002287235.1 Methanosarcina spelaei | reverse complement strand
CCTTATCAGCAGATTGATGATACAGGTGCAAGAGTCAATGGTGTCAATTATTATACTCAAATTCTTTGTAATCCTTATTATACTGCTTATTTTACAGTTCCCAATAAAAATAGAGAAAATGTTTTAGACGTGCTTTTATGTGGAAAAGAAAAAACATACTGCTTTACTGATGAAGCATATAATCTGATGAAAACGTTTAATGTTTCCCAAAGTTGGATGGAAAAACTCTCGTCTTTTAAAAACAAAATATTCAGTGACGAAGAAATGCGTCGAAAACTGGATTGTGTTTTCTCACTTAATGGATATAAAACTACTAAGAAGAAAGTCCTTGAAGCCTGTGCAATTGCGGCCTATCATCAAAGTAAAGACATACCTGTGGTTACCACACTTTTAAGTGATGATGCACGTCAGTTCAGGCAAATTGCATATCACCATGCTCTTTGTTGGATTCATGACGGTAGAAACTACAAGAAATTAAGGCCAATAGTTCCGTATCATAAAGAAAAGCTGAAAGCTTTTCTGAACAGTTACTGGAACTTTTATGGTGAGCTTTCTAAGTTTAGAATAAAACCAGATTCAGAGGTAGCGGAGCAATTATCCGTTAAGTTTGATCAGTTGTTTTCTACCAAAACAGGATATGAACAGCTGGATGAAAGAATCGCTAAGACAAAAGAGAACAAGGAACAGCTGTTAAAGGTCCTGGTCTTGCCAGAGGTTCCGCTGCATAACAATGCAGCGGAACTAGCGGCGAGAGCAAAAGTCAGAAAAAGAGATGTGAGCCTTCAAACCATAACAGAGGAAGGAACAAAAGCAAATGACACATTTATGACGATTGTTCAGACAGCAAAGAAACTGGGTGTAAGTGCATATCAGTACATATGTGATAGAGTTAGCGGTACATTTGGGATGCCATCTCTGGCTCAACTAATCAGAGAAAAAAGCTCAATAAGCAGAAATTGAGAGCTTTCCACTCAATTTGAAGAGGATACTTTTTTTGTCGGCGGTCTGCTGAAATCTTCCCCGAATTATTTTGAAGAGATCAGATAAATTGAAAAACTGTGATTTTTGCAGATTTATAAGGAGCCCTTCGCAAGGACACAATTCCATAATCTAGTGATTTCTCTTATTGTTCTTTCCTCAAACCTACAATTTTCTCTGCTAACTACCTCAAAAAGCTGCAATAATCTTGAAAAACAAATTCTTTGGCATTTTTGCCAAAGAATTTGTTTATTCATTAGATATTTTTTTTGAATATTTTATCTAAAATCAATACGCTCCGCTACTTTCTAAAGTGAAACTTTTATCAAAATAGCTTA
>NZ_LMVP01000275.1 GCF_002287235.1 Methanosarcina spelaei | reverse complement strand
TGGTGAAACTACTTATTGGATCAATGAAGGTCATGATCCAATGACAAAATATGTATCATCCAACGCCTACAATATGACATGGTTCAATGATACTGGTATTGAACCCGGTGATGAATATAGCGCAACATTGTGGATAGATTATTTAGCCGGTACTGATGGAATCTATAAATGGAATGGTACTCCGTTTACTCCCACAAATCAGAAACAATGGAAGTATGCAGGACTTAACCGTCTTATGTGGTCAAGAACTCCGGGAATGATTGATGATAATTATTTGGAGTATGCCCGCGGTAGTAATAGCTGGTATAAGATGAACTTTGCAGTTTTAGCCATAGAATAAGATAAAAAATAGTTAATATAAAGGAAATTTGAACGAGGAGGATAAATATTCCTTCTCATTCAAAATTTTTTGTATACAAAGATGTCAAAGGCTCAAAAGGAACTTGCAGACATAAATGTTTTGCTTAATTTTTACAGTAATTTTAATATAAACAATTTTTTGGCTCAGTACCAAAAATCTAGTGATGAATGTAATTCAAAATCATTAGATTTTATAATTGGTCACAATCCTTGTGATACAACTTAAGAATTGAAGCCTTAGATGTCGAATATTTATTTTGATGATAACTTGGATTCTTCTTGCTAATTCAGATTTTCAATCAAAAAGTGCGAAAATCACTAGATTTTGGAACGGAGTCATTTTTTGGGTAAAAAATAAAGACTTCTTTTTAATATTTTGTTATTTATTTGGCAAGATAGTTTCCATAAAGAACGTGTTAATATTATTAATTTCTTTCTTTGTAACAGACTCAGTACCAAAATCTAGTGATGAATGTAAAACTCAAAATCACTAGATTTTATAAATGGTCACCATCCATGTAATACAACTTAGTGATTCAAGTCTTTAGATAGCGAATATCGATTTTGATAAAAACTGGATTCTTCTTGCTAATTAAGACTTTCTATCAAAAATGCAAAAATCACTGGATTTTGGAACAGAGTCTTGTAACACTAGATTATATAAAAATATACTATACTCTTATTTTTTAGTAATATTTAAATACTTTTTTACAATTAAGTTCTTTAAAAAGCTTAATTTATTGTTAAACTCAGACGATTCTTAAACTACATAAAAATGTAATGATCTGATAAATTTTCAAATATGCAACTGGAATGCAAATCAGAAACTTTGGATAGCAACCTTAGAACGTGGAGTTGAATAAAAAGATGAAAAAAATAGGCTCTTCGTCATTTCAGATGGGTAGTTTGAAATCTAACTTTCCTAATTTTAGATAGATCATAGTAATAAAATACTG
>NZ_LMVP01000274.1 GCF_002287235.1 Methanosarcina spelaei | reverse complement strand
TCACGGGGAAGATATTATTGTGAATGACAAGCCCTGCACTGCCCAGCTCATTGAATATTTTGAAAAGTATGGTAGATCCACACTCGCAGTGGAAGAAGTCCCTTATGAAAAACTGAACAGTTATGGAATTATAAAAGGAAAGGAACTCTCTGACTCTCTCTATATGCTTGAGGATATCGTCGAAAAGCCCTTACCTGAAAATGCTCCTTCAAATTTGGGAGCAATAGGTCGCTATGTTTTCACTCCTGAAATATTTGACTGTATAAAAGAAGCCGGGACAGGGGTAGGAAATGAAATCCAGCTGACTGATGGGATCCGGGTTCTTAACAGGTCTCAGGTTATCTATGCCTGCAGGTTCAAAGGAAAAAGGTTCGATACAGGCGACAGGTTAGGGTACGTAAAATCAATACTGGACTTTGCTCTTGAGAACGAAAACCTCAGGGAAGACGTACTCGAATATCTGAGGGAGATTCTTGAGGCCGCAGAAAGTCCGGAACAGGGAAAAGCTGATATTATAAAAGATCAGTCGGTTGACAGGATCACAACTTGATAGTGGGCTTGAAAGTATGGTAATTTCAGCGAAGGATGGAAAATTAAACGAAGAATTAGAAATTAAATAATGAGATAAAGTTATCCAGGCATTACCTTGAAGTCTTTTCGATTGAGAAAATTTTGAAACTGAGACATTTCCAGTTGATAAACAAAGAAAATAGTAGTGAAATAATCCCAATTACAGGAAAGAAGGAAGGAAAGAGTACATGAGGGGCATTATTCTCACTTACTTTCATGTCATGGTACTTTCATGTGATGGTATTAGAAAAGATCGTGTTGGGGAGAGGGCATCTGAGTAGTTGGGGAGTGGGGAGTTTGGGGGAAAAGTGTTGGCTGAGGTTTACAACAGAAATGGGTTTTTCTCAGATGCCCAATATATAAATATAAAAGAAAACATATAAAAATATGGATATACTGTTAATTATCGTAGATTTTTCACAGTACTTGCGTTTTTAGGAAAGATCTTTTTCATTATACCCACATTGTAAATCTGAATTAAGTTTAAAAACTGTACAAACATTAGACTTGAGAAGTTACATGAATAATAAGAGATAAACATAGAAAATAAAAATTAATGAGTAAAAAGTAAAAAGCAAAAAGTAAAAAATTAAAAGATCCAAATTAAATGGATTTTGTTCATAGAGTAGCAATTAAAGCGCTTGTAATTATAAAATAAATAGTAACTATTCACAGGGTATAGTTAGCGGCGCTCCTTTGAGCGCCGCGAGAATACCCTCTAAAACAGGTAAACCATTCTTTCTTATTGTGGAA
>NZ_LMVP01000273.1 GCF_002287235.1 Methanosarcina spelaei | reverse complement strand
TAAGCTATTTTGATAAAAGTTTCACTTTAGAAAGTAGCGGAGCGTATTGATTTTAGATAAAATATTCAAAAAAAATATCTAATGAATAAACAAATTCTTTGGCAAAAATGCCAAAGAATTTGTTTTTCAAGATTATTGCAGCTTTTTGAGGTAGTTAGCAGAGAAAATTGTAGGTTTGAGGAAAGAACAATAAGAGAAATCACTAGATTATGGAATTGTGTCTATTAATTCAAAAAAATAAATATATTGTTTCAATTATTGAGTTAGCGGATCTTGCTCTCGAATTTACAATTCCATACAGCATTCTACTGCAAGCCTGAAAATACTTTCTCTGATATCTTTACGGTCAATCCACTTTCTACCATCCCACTCGTTACCGCTTAAATCATCACCACCATAAAGAATCTGACCGAAAATCACACCTCTGAACTGGGAAACTGCAGATAATGCGGAACACTCCATTTCGACAGTTACACAACCTTCCGACTTTCTTAATTCAACTTTTTCCGGAGCCTCTCTATAAAACGCATCTGTAGTCCAAGTCTTCGCTGTAAGATACTTTACGCCATGTCTGTTCAAAACATTTTTTATTGTTTTAACTGCATGGGCGTTAGTATACACCTCCCTTGCGGGGGGGAGATAATGATATGAAGTTCCCTCA
The DNA here is from genome assembly GCF_002287235.1 of Methanosarcina spelaei. GTDB lineage: Archaea > Halobacteriota > Methanosarcinia > Methanosarcinales > Methanosarcinaceae > Methanosarcina > Methanosarcina spelaei. The sequence goes on along the minus strand of NZ_LMVP01000273.1, from coordinate 674 downwards.
TCTCTTATGGCTGAAACCGGAATTATTAAGTGCCCTACTACAAGGTCCTTCTTAAGGACACCTTGCACCACCGCATGCTATAAACTTGCTGCATCCAAGGGCTATTACTTCCTCCAGTAAAGCTGCAGCAGAAGGAGCACCAATTAACGGATTAAAGATTGCAATTTTTTCTTCCTGTAATTCCATCTCATAGATAGGAATGATTCCACATTCACATCTTAGTTCTGCGATACCCCTAAGTTTACCATCATTGGCCAGCCTGTCAACTACTTCTTTAAAAAAGCAGATAATGCACCGTGCTGCTATATCAATTGGCTTGATCAGTTTACACGGCTCAATGAAAGCCTGTTTGTTAGGGTCAAACTCCAATATAGGGAATTCACCTGATAAGTTCATATAAATATCTCACAACAATGTTTGTTTATACTATAAGTACTAAGTATCGGGTTTATCAAGGTCGTGTTTCAATCCTTGTTTTAGTGGATCTTGCTCACGAATTTTGTTTTCCTCCTTGCTACAATACTACTATATGATCGTTTCAATCCTTGTTTTAGTGGATCTTGCTCACGAATAAATAAAAGGACAAGTAGTATTTAAACAGGTTGGGGAAGTTTCAATCCTTGTTTTAGTGGATCTTGCTCACGAATTTGAAAAAGAGACAGGAGTCTGTCGAT
>NZ_LMVP01000272.1 GCF_002287235.1 Methanosarcina spelaei | reverse complement strand
ATCCCCAACCTAAAGGTTGGGGTATTCGTGACCCTCTGCGCTCCCTTGTAATAAAGGATTGAAAGTGAGAAAAGCTCAACACTGCCGTTAGAAGAGACACTGCCGTTAGAAGAGACACTGCCGTTAGAAGAGACACTGCCGTTAGAAGAGACACAGCCGTTAGAAGAGACACTGCCGTTAGAAGAGACACTGCCTTAGAATAATATTTTATTGGGGAAAAGGAAGCAAAACATGAAAGAATTCCAGAACTGGATCAAAGCGAAAACTCTAATCCTTACTCATGGAGACTCGGATGGGATATGCTCTGGTGCAATTGCAAAAACCGCTTATCCGGATGCGTATGTGTATTTTACAAATCCGGTTAACCTTCTTGAAAAACTAAAACTTATCGAGGATGTGAAAACCCTTATTATTTGCGATATTGCAATCGATGAAAAGAACTGCTCTGAACTTCACGCAGCACTTAGCAGACTTGCAGAAAAATGCAACCTTTACTACGTTGACCATCACCCTTTTCCAAAAAGCTGTGAAAAAGAAAGCTGGTTTTACCATGATCTCGAAGCCTGTTCCTCAGAGCTGACCTACAGGCTTTTTGAGGAACAGCTGGATAGGGATATGCGGAGGATAGCAATTTACGGAGCAATTGGGGACTTCTGCGACAATACTCCTCATTTAAAGAGCTGGGTCAAGGATTGGGATAAAAGAAGCCTTTATTTCCAGGCCGGAATCCTGACCCAGGCCATCTTATATAAAGGAAGGGAGTACGAATTCAAGAGAAACCTTCTTGAACCTCTCTCAAAGGATATCATCCCATCAAATATTCCAAACCTGTCTGAACTTGCCAGGGAAGCTGCAGTTAACGAGGAAAGATTAAGGCTTTTTGTTAAATATAATGTGGAAGTCCTGAGAAATTGTGCATATATTGTAAATACAAATAACTCCATTTCAAAGGCAGCAATCTACGCAGCCTCTTACGGCAGACGGGAAGTAGGGATTGCAGCCGAGTATCGTGAAAGAAAGGGGGCTTATGACCTGAGTATCCGCTCAAGGGGAGAGATCGATGTAAACCGTACTCTTCGCTTAGTAGCCCCAAGATTCGGAGGAAGCGGCGGAGGACATCCTCTTGCAGCAGGTGCTCGAATTCCTGAAGATTCCCTTAACGCATTCCTCAGGGCTTTTGATAAAAAACTTGGGGAAGCACATGAGTAAAAAAACCGGAGCGCTGCCCGACCAAAAATGTCAACCCACAACTGTTGACCCATAACTGTTGACCCATAACTGTTGACCCATAACTGTTGGGCCGCAACCGTTGCGCCGGTTGATCACGCCTATAGGGTTTGGGGATAAGA
>NZ_LMVP01000271.1 GCF_002287235.1 Methanosarcina spelaei | reverse complement strand
TTTTAATGACTTTTTATTCATATTTTCATTTCTCCTATTTTTTATAGGGTTCAGCCGGTCTGCGCGGAAATATCCAGTCACCTGTGTTTAGAACAGGTTTTGATCTGACTGAACATAATTTAAGATTTTTCGGACCTTTGAAGAAAGCAGAAACGGCTGGATTTTCTTTTTGTTTTATTCTTACGGGTTTTAGGGATCAACCGGCTTTGAAGAGTTTACCTTTGGAAATCTTGCCGATCGGACCGAAAATGACATTATTTTAAAATCCAGAAAGGTACTGAATATGAAAAACACAGCTCTGTATAAAAATTCAAAATTTATTCTTTAAACAAAAATTCTTAAAAGACTTTTCCAATTTTTGCTTAAGAATGCACTTGATTTTCCGAGATTCAAGAAAAAATTTCGAGCTAGAGCTATGTAAAGAAAAATAAATGCTTTCAACTCTTTTATTTTTTGAAAACCTCCTATGTTTTCTTTGGATTGGCAGTGGTCTGGGTAGACAAATCTTGCCGCGTTTTTGTATTACGACTAGCAGAATCAGGTTTCGGACCTTTTGAAGTGCCAGACCAAATGGACTTTTAAGATATTATTTGGAATACACGTGCAGGAAATTTTGTTATTTCCTGAAATTTATTCAACAGATGTCGTATTTTGTAATCAGTTAACAATTTTTATACAATTTTAAATGCAGTATAGAAACCAGTTTTCAAATTTAAATCTTAACATAGGAACTATTACGGTTCAGATATTTTGTACTTGCCTAAATACACATAATGACTTTGTCTGGTTAAGGTAAACTTTTCTTCCCGAAAGTTCCAGATTTTATCAAGAAGACCTAATTAAATTAATTATATATGATTTAGCTAACTATTTGTTAAATATTTCCATAAATAAAAGTTTATGGCTAAGTATTCTTAGCTTATTGACTAATAACCTGCACTTTTAGTTATAAAAGTGAAAACATTTTTTAAATTTTATTCCTTACCTTCTGTTTCAACGGCTTTCTAATATTTAATTCCAGAGCTAATCCCAAAACTTAAAACTACTTCGCTGAAGCTCGGACTCAAGATAATTTTATCGAGCTTAAAGTACAAAAAAACATTTTAAAACACTTATTGATGTGGGGAAAACTTGATTTTAGGATAGGCTCCCAAAATAGATTCTTTATTTATTAGAAAAATCTATGATAGTTTATTAATTCAAAAGTCAAGTTTTATGAACCTATTTTTAGAATGGCAGTACTAGAATCTCCAGAATTGGGATTGCTTTATAATCAGATAATGCCGTTATCAAAAACGAACTTTAAATCATACGAAAAAAATCAAATTGCGTGCGGCCACCCCACCCTAAAGGATGGGGTATGCTTCGGG
>NZ_LMVP01000270.1 GCF_002287235.1 Methanosarcina spelaei | reverse complement strand
TATAAATATACGATTTTCAAATATATAATATCAATTAGATACAAATTGACCATCAATGGGTTCAGTATCGATCAAACCTGACATCCTGCCTCCCATACCCTGGACAAGCTCTGAATTGTTGGATATAACAGTTCCTGCCCCGTCGCAGGCGGTTACGGTTGCATCAAGAAAACCACTGCGCAAACCAGACATCATTATTTCTGAAGCTCCAAAAGCTACAAAAGTATCATGCCCAAGGAGATGACGCTTGGCTGTGAACATTCCGTAGTCTTTTATCTTGGACTCTACATTCTTTTTGACTTCTTCAGAGGTAATTTTCTGGACACCGCTTAGCTTGTCAATGAGAGGACACCATTCAAGTTCAGACTCTCCAACTTCGATTACTTCACCATCCTTTACTACTACTCTTGTTTTTCCCATTATTTCCATTATATGAGGCATGATTGTACCCTCAATTATTGGCACTTTTAGCTTTGGCTTCTGCCTTGGAGTTAAATTTGGCAGGGTCGATTATAAATCTCTCGTGTGTGCCCTCAGAAATCTTGTCAACACCATCATCAGCTATAATTGAAAAAGTGAGCTTTCTTCCCTCTATTTTTTCCAATTTTGTCTTTACCGTAACAGTCAAACCGGGTGGAGTAGCCGCCGAATGACTTAATCTAACATCGGTACCTACAGTCTGCTCAGCAGGAAAATCTAAATAGGGATTTATTGCTTGAATACAGGTCCATTCAAATAATCCAACCATGAATCCAGTGGCAAAAACTTTTGGCATAACCTGAAATTCAGGTGATTCTGGATAAAGGAAAGGAACAGTCTTATTATCTGGTATTTTGAACTTGAACTCGTAAGCTAGACCAGGTTTCAAAGAAGAACTATCCATATATAACCTCCTTTTGAACATTCTACACAAATAACTTCTTTAACTCTGGGACTTAGCAGTTGAACTGATGAAAAAGTAACACTAACATTAACTGTCTAATATGAAAATTAAAACAACAACGTGTAACAATTTGTTACTATTCAGGTAGCCTTTTTAGGGCTACACAATTTTTCCTCTTTTCGAGGAAAAATTGGATTTACAATGAGTTATTTCTATCTTTGATGAAACGTGAAGAGATTCTTGCTCTGTGTACTTCAAATCCTGAAGTTATTGCAACTTACATTGAGAGTCTTGAATCTCAAATAAAACAGCTTAGTGAAAAATTGCAAGTTTTAGAATCTCGCTTAAATCAAAATAGCAGAAACAGCAGTAAACCTCCTTCTACTGATTTTTTTGTCAAAGGAAAACCTAATCCCAAGAGTCTCCGTAAAAAGAGCGAAAAGAACCCTGGAGGTCAAGAAGGTCATCCAGGAACAACTCTTAAAATGGTTGATAATCCTGATTAGGTAATAGAGCATTCTTTGAACTGCTGC
>NZ_LMVP01000269.1 GCF_002287235.1 Methanosarcina spelaei | reverse complement strand
TGCGGCTTCATCATAATACATTCAGTTTTTCTCCAGTCAATCAAACAAATACTTTGAGTTAAAAGCGTTCATAACTTGCCAGTTCTAAATATAATATTCGAGGTGGTAATTAATATTAATAGAATATAGAACTTGGGATATAAAAAAATTAATGATGCTGCTGCTTCCTTAGAAAAAGCCTTAAAGGTATCTTTAATCCGGATTTAGTAGTAAGGATACTTTTGTCTCCCTTTTTTAACAGGTCAGTATTTCCAGCAATCCACCTGGTTTTGTTTTCAGTTTTTGTTCCGGACTTCAGTGATAATAGAACAGATTGCTTCAGTAAATCCTAGATTCGGCAGGTAAACATATAAGTTAATATAATTATTCTCACATCTTTTTTCTTGATTTTCCATGGCAGACAAAAACAACAGTCGACTAGTCGAATCCTCAATAAAACGTACAAGATTTTTAGGTCACCTTGGTCTCATTGCTGGAGTTTTCCGAGAACTTGAAGTTGACAAACTGATCGATGAGAAACTCCCAAAGGAAAGGGATCACAAGATTCCTCACTCAGTCTGCATCCTTGCCATGGTACTCAATGGTCTTGGTTTCATAGGTCAACGTCTATACCTTTTTCCTGACTTTTTCAGGAATATTTCTATAGAAAGACTTTTTGGAGAAGGTGTAACACGAGAAGATCTGAATCAATATGCTATCGGAGAAACTCTTGACAGAATCGTAAAGTATGGTCCTACAAAACTGTTTACGGAAATTGTTCTTCACATTATGAATCGTCTACCTATTCCTGTCCATTGTTTACACGCTGACACTACAAGTGTCAGCGTTTATGGTGATTATCAAGACGAAGAAACGGAGTCTATTGATATCACTTTTGGAATTCCCAAAAACGGAAGATGGGATCTCAAACAATTTGTGCTAAGTTTGATTGTAAATCAGCATGGAATACCCCTTTTTATGAACACTCATTCAGGGAATGCTTCCGACAAAAGCACAATTCTGGAAGCAATAAAGTCTCTCAAATCAGCTTTAAGTCCTGAAAGCAAAGTGTACTATGTCGCTGATAGTTCCTTTTACACTGACAATAATATCAATAATATAGGAAAGTCATTCTGGATCAGTCGTGTTCCTGCAACAATTAATGAGGCAAAGGAACTGCTAACTGCAAATCTAAACCTGAAGCCACTGAAAAGCGATGAAAGATACTCATTTTATCAAACCTTTGTTGATTATGGGGGAGTCAAGCAAAAGTGGGTTTTGTTGCTTTCTCATAAAATGAAAGAAAAGAAAGAGATAACTCTCAGAAAGAAGCTTCAAAATGAACTTGAAAAAGCAGAAAAGTCGCTTAAAAAACTGGTAGGAGAGGACTTCTTCTGTGAAGAAGATGCATTAAAAGCAGCAGAAAAATGGACTGCAGATTTCCCTTCTATTGTGTTTGAAAAAGTAGATTTGAAAACCGTTAAAAAA
>NZ_LMVP01000268.1 GCF_002287235.1 Methanosarcina spelaei | reverse complement strand
TCTGGGAAAATTCCATTAACAGTAAAATTCACAGATAAAAGTACAGGAACACCGACTAAATGGAAATGGACTTTTGGTGACGGAAACACTTCAACAAAACAGAATCCAACTTATAAGTATTCAAAAGCAGGAAAGTATACAGTGACACTTACAGTTACCAACGCAGCAGGTAGTAATATGGTAACAAAAACGAATTATATAACAGTAGTAGCAAAACCCGTTGCTGCATTTTCCGCATCTCCAACGTCCGGGAAAGTACCATTAACAGTAAAATTCACAGATAAAAGTACAGGGTTGCCAAGTTCCTGGAAATGGACTTTTGGAGATGGGAGCACTTCGACAGTTCAGAACCCAACGCATAAGTATTCCAAAGCAGGAAAATATACTGTTAGCTTAACAGTAAAGAATGTTATTGGAAGTAACACCAAAACTATCTCTAACTATATTACAGTAAAGTAAGTGGAAAATATTGATGAAAACTAATAAAATATCCAAGGTCTAAAAGGTATTTATATTTGATTTAGTCAATCAATCAATCAATCAATCAATCAATCCTTTTAGCCTTGTTTGAATTTTCTGTAATTTTTTAAACTTTCTATTTTAATACCTATTACTTGTCTATCCGAAAAATATTGCTTTAATTTTTCAACGTGCATTATTGAATTTTAAGATAGGTTCTTAGTGCCGGAACAAACTCTGAGAAATTTATCTTTAAATGTGGGTAATATATCATTTGAAAATCTCTTATAGTTCTCAGCGTAATTCATTTATAAAAAATAATTACAGATTCTTCACATAATCTCAATTAGTAGCGCCACAGCATATACGATGACTTTTTTTGAGTGCCATGGCGAACATTTTTTATATATTAACCTGATGTATGCTCCAGATTGAGGTGCAGCCGTGGAAACAAAGACCATTAAAATTAGTGCCGAGCTCTACGAAGCGCTCGATTTTTGTAGAGACAGGAATAGTGATAGTGCCTGGGAGTCTAGGAGCACGATAATTTCAAAATTATTAGTGCGATACGATGACACCTGCCGGCTTATACACGAGGACTGCAGCTACTGGTTCGTCGTTAATGGCAGGAAACGAAGTTTCCCGGAGCTCACGCATACTACGGAAAATGTGAGAATTACGCAAAACCTTCATGACAGGCTCAATGAAGCAAAGATCCATCCTGATGAGACAATAAATACCATCTTGCAGCGCTTATTGTTTTCTTACTATGGAAACAAACTGGTTTACCGTATTAATATAAAATCCACCAGCAGCAAAGATAACCAGGACTTAATATTTTTCATGCACGAGGTCCTCCTGACAGAACCAAAATTTAATAACGCATTGTTTATTGAAGTTGTAAATGTAGAGAATTACCCGGAAATGAAGAGTAAATACGAAAGAAGTACATTACCTCTATCGATATTGTACGATTTTGAAGGCCATGAGGTCTGGCGCATGGAAGGAAAGCATGATCTATATGAGGTGAGAAGAAAATTAGAGTCCTTTATCGATTCGTTAGAAGAGTTTATTGACTGATGTGCAGGCTGGAGCTTGCAAACAGGCGATTTTCTGCATCTCACTCAAAAAAGCTTTTGAATATCTTTTGTTTTTATGTGGTAATACTAACGGACTCATTTTATATGGTCCAACATGGACATTTAGCTATACTAACCGGTAGTTGAACTTTAAGTTTGTTAGGAATTGCTTTTTTGAGAAAGTTTAGGATCATAGTTATCTTTACAGACTAGGCTATCCTTACGGACATTAGAAGTTTAACTCAAAAAGTTTCGTTATTACTTTTATGCTTTTGAGCATCTCGATAATAATAGGCGTAGTGTTATCAAGTTTTTCAGGTGTCAAGTTAGCAGGTGTCATCATATCGTCAGGATATCAGAGGCTTGCATTAAATCGTTCTACGTTTTCGTTTAAGGAAATCAGGGAATTTTCTATCTCACTCGAATTTCCGGGGTTTGATTCCAGCACACAGAGTATTGAATTCACTACTGCTATGCCTGCCTCTATCATCTGAAACACGGGTGTGAGAAACCGAAAGTTAAGGCCGATTTCCTGGTCCGTTACTTCAGTTTCGTTATATGTTGACGCGAAATCAGTTTCATTATTTTCGTCTTCAAAAGTGGTCTCCTCTCCATCAGTTAGTGCCACTGAAGTTGAAAGCGTTGACAAAATAACCAGGAAGCTTGCAGCTATCCTCAGGTAAAAAACCTGGACACTATCCATAATAATTTCCCCCACTAATACTTCTCAAATTTAGTAAAATCACTCAATGATTAAAAATAGACTCATTGGACTATAAAAAGTTAATCATTCGTATAAATTATTATAACAGGTGGAAAACCTTCATAAGGAGAAAATAGGTTACTAAATATCTGGTGAATAAGATGTTAAGAAAACATTCTCTATAAAAAATTTGCAAGAATCTGTGAGGGATTATGTTCACGCTACTGTTCTATAATTATACTTTTAAGTGAAGTGAAACTGTAAACCATGGAATAAAGGAAAGTAAGGAAAGTAAGGAAAGTAAGGAAAGTAAGGAAAGTAAGGAAACTATAAGACTTCTCTAAATCGAGAAAAAAGAAAGTAAGGAAATTATAAGACTTCTCTAAATCGAGAAAAAGTGATGATAAATGATAACTTGAATGCGTTAAAAAACCAAAAGCATGACAGAGATACTTTTAGTTTGATAAAGTCCTATAATGAAGCACTTTCAAAACCGAGATTAAAAAAGCATCATATCTGAAACTCTGTTCTAATATATTTATAAATGTCCAGAATTAAAGTGTCCAGAATTAAAGTGCCCGAAATTAAATTGTTTGAGTTCTTATGTGGTTATATGTGGTTATTTTTTCGATAAAATTATAAGTAATGGATGAATAAAATGACATAGGGCTTATTCGTTAGTCCTTTCAAATGAGTGCCGGTTAAATGCAGGAGAAACCTTTAATAAATTTCAAGGTTCTGTGCAATTAAGGTTCTCCTGCTTCTGCACCCCGGCAGAGGATTGTACAAATGAGCCCACTTTGGTTTTATATTTTACTTAATTATTGAATTTGTGGTTGATAAGTCAGAGTGATTGATCAGTATCTGATCAATCTCTCTTACCACCAGCCGCCACATTCGTCGCCTTTGATCTTACAGGCACGAACTGCTGTTATGCAACAAACCTCTTTCTCCTTTTTGCATCCACAACCACAGCCGTCGCCGCCAAAGAAACCACCAAAGCCGCCAAAGCCGCCAAAGCCGCCGCCGCAGCCACAGCCACAGCCACAGCCACAATTATCGAACTTTTTAAAGAACGGAAATCCTCCCATTGTATTTACCTCCATATTTACTATATTTTATCACTTTTTTAGTCAATTGATCTAATATTTTATATATTTTAGTAGATATAATATATGATTCGAGTAATATTTCTCAAATCAAATTTTATATCGACCCACCAACTATTTTATTACCCCTGATAATCGCATTGTGGTCTGTCTTCGCGTGAAGAAAAATCAGTTTAACTTCAGTTATCAGGAAGTACAATTAATAATATAATTGTAAATTATATAAGCATAATAGAATAATATGTTCTTAATATTAAATAGTCATTGAAAAAGCTGGGAAATCATGCTCCGTAAAACGCGTTAAATTTCAAGCTTAATTTACGAATTTTAATTCCTTTAATTTATATAAAACCAGGAGTTCAAGTTTTTAATTTTATATTTAACCAAAAAATAAAGCTTCTATGGTATAAATACATTATATTCTCTGATTATGCCCTTTTTAGAGGCTTAATATAAGTCAATTTAACAAACAAAAATAGAGTCACTTATATGATTTTTGAACCTTAGTACTCTAAGATTTTTATATAAAAGTGAACTACTCATGAAATGATATTCATAAGATTAATTATTTGCTTTAAGTACATAAACTCCTATTTAAATTAAATACTCCCGAAAACCGAACTAAAAAGAATAAATCTTAACTGCAGTTGGAATAACTAAATAAATTCTAGTATATGACTCACACCTAGATAACATGAAAAATTAGAGTAACTGTGGGAAAATAAGTAAATGCAGATCTCTTTTTTTAGATCTGTAAAGGTGTTCACAATTATATCAAATTCTTATAAGACTGGTTCTAAACTGCGTTAGTAATGGACTAATAAATATAGATGAGCTCATTCATTAAAAAGCGCCGGTTAATTACAGAAGAGACCTTTCAGCACATTTTAGAACTCTGATACAATCAAGGTTCTCTTTCTATATCCGACAAAGGGCTGCATGAATGAGCTATCATTGGTTTTATGTTTTTATATTTGTCTATTTAATATGTGGTTCGGTTAGTCAGCATTAGGCTATTGGTTTAGCGCCTGCTCTTAACAGTCGCCGCCCCAGCCGCCCCAGCCGCCGCCGCAGCCGCAGCCGCAGCCACAACCATCAAATCCTCTTCCAAATAATCCAAATCCTCCACCCATTATATTTACCTCCATATTTTACTATATTTGTTGTTTTATGTTTTTCTAGTTAATTCACACAATTTTTATATATTGGGAAAGATATATTTTGGAGATTAGAGTACATATTTCTCAAATCAAATTTTATATCGACTTCCCAACTCTATTATTACTCCTGACAATCGTGTTATAATCTATATCCACTTAAAAAGAGACAGATTTAACTTTAATTGCCAGAAAGTACAATCAATAATATAATTGTAAATTATATAAATAGAATAGAATAATAAATTCTTAACATTAAATAGTCATTGAAAAAGCTGTGAAACCATACGCTGAAAAATCATGTTTAGTTTTATATTTAATTTATAAAACTTGAGTTTTTAAATATCTCGGTGAGCCAGGGCTTATAGTCTGCAATTTAATATTTATACAAAAATAAAACCTGGATGGTATAGATACGCTATAACATCTGGTTATAATCAATTTGAAGGCTCAAAACACGCGCGTTTAGTAAAAGAAAATAGTATTACTCATTCGGTTTTTAAACCTTATCACTTGTACATATTGAGAAGAAAGTATCCTATTTTTTAAAATAAATTATTCTTATAAAATAGTGAACTTTTAATTTAATCAGCCTGAATAGAAACCCGCTTTCAAACATATGAAGCTTGTAGTTGCTAACCTACAGGTGATAAAATATATAGCCATCAACTCAAGACAATTAATCTGGAATGACCTTTCTGTCCTGAAGTGATGACTACTTTTATTCATCCATACTCAATATTTATTGAGCTCAGCCATTGGGCCTAGCGTTTGTTCTTACCACCAGTCCCATAAGCCGCAGCCGCCCCAGCCACCGCAGCCACCCCAGCCGCCGCAGCCACCCCAGCCACAGTTACCAAACCACATTATATTTACCTCCAAGATTTTTGCTATTTTATTTAGACTTTTCAAATGACATATAGTGGGTTTTTCAGGTTAGAGAATTATACCTATAGTTAAAGGTCTCACCCACTCCCAACAGTACTTTCACGACGACTTTTTAAAATTTAGTGGAGTTACTTATTTCCGATTATATAGGAACAATCTTGTCATGAAAGTACAATTTAACATAGAATTATAAATTATATAAAAGACCTAGAATAACTGTTTCTTAATATAAATAATCTTTATAAAACTAAACAAACCTTCTGTCAGTAAAACAAACTTACTTTTACATTTATTGTATAACTTATAATTTTATTGAAGCTCTCAACTAATTAGGAACAATAATCTGGAATTGAATACTTAACCAAAAAATATTGTCTTGATGACCCCTATAAGCTTTATATCCAACCTAAATTCAATTTAAGGTCTTAAAAAGTGTTTATTTTCTTGAAAAAGTTGGATAACTCTTCTTATTTCTCTACTGCATCACTTTAGTCTTTTTCGTCCTAAGTAAAATATTCATATAAAGGACGACTTTTTAATAGGATAATTTTTTCGATTCAGCGTGTAAATAAAAAGGAAATAAGTTGTCAATACGTTATAATTACATTATTTTTATTTGAACAGCTTGTGTTTTAAAAGTCATAAATCCCTATTAATTTCTTTGCCCATTTCAATTTCTTTTTCTTAATCGGGTTTACATCGTTATCTTCAAAATCAAAACCCACCAGCTTAATTTTTTTAGCTCCAAGTTCCGTGGCTACAAAAAAACATCGGTCTCCATCACTGAAGCCTCCAAAATTATAGACCTTGTCAAAAGGTCTTGCCTGGGTAGTTGCAATAAATCGTCTAAAGCGAGGTACATATTTTTCAAGCTTATCGATATTGTCCCCATGCGCGTGAATAAGGACTATTGAGCCCTTTTGGCAGGCAAGGATTTCTTTTTCAATATCCGCTTCGGAATTGCCGTCAAGGTCGGTACAGATGACCTCAGGCACAATGTCCATGTCCATTAGCACAGCAGCAGCCCCATCGGCTGCAATTACCGTAAAATCAGAAAGATTAATTTCCGAAAGGTCGCTTCTGAGCCCTGGAGCATTTCCACAGACCAGGACACACTTTCCGGAAATTATAGTTTTAAGTTCAGACAGACTGACAGTATTTTCTTGGATCAGCATGCCGGAAAGGAAAATGGCTGCCTTTTCATCACCTACTCGATCGAACCCGAAATCCTCAAGGATTCGTTTGTAAATCGGTTCCCAGGTAGCAAAATCCATATGAATCAGTTTCCTTTCCATCTTATATTTTGAGTTCAGAGTTTCTTTGATTTTCAATCTTTTTTAAGGGTTTATTTCTTTGCAATACCCATCTTCATTGCAATGCCTTCGACATCCCAATCCTTTATAAGGGCTCCAGGAACATCGATATCACTGCCAAGGTCAAGAATATCGGCTCTTACCTCTTCTGCAATCAGGTCCTTAAGAGTTTCAACAAGCTTCAGGACCCTTTCATCTTCGATCCGGACCGAGGCACGGATGTTCTCGTCCACCACAAGGTCAAGTTCCTTCCGCATGTCCTGAAGCCTGCGAATAACTTCCCTTGCATATCCTTCAGCCTCCAGTTCTGGAGTCAGGTTTGCGTCCACATAAACAAGGCCAGCATCAGATTCTGCACTTGCGGCACCTTCTGGTAGGGTTTCTTTGAAGTTTGCCATGTCCGGAGTAACTGTAACTGTTGTTCCGTCTGCAAGAGAGAGTTCAAACTCACCAGTCTCGACAAAGGCCTTTTTCAAAGCAAGGCCGTCAACCTTCTGCAGGGCAGGAATGACTTTTCCTGCATCCTTCTTAAATACAGGGCCTATTTTGCTCGGATCAGGGATTACTTCAAGCCCGAGTTCATTCCAGCTCTCACCAATAGGTGTAAGGACAATTGCCTTGGAATTTGTCTGGTCCATAAGGACTGAGCGCAGTCTCTCGACAGCCTTTGATGCATCCTCACTTTCAGGAGAAAGAACTATTCGGGAAACAGGCCACCTGAGCTTTCTTCCTGCTTTCTGGCGGGCGTTTGAGGCTGCTTCCACAATAGAACGTGCAGTGTTCATAGCCGCTTCGAGCTCAGAGTCAAGGTAGACATCATTGACCTTTGGCCAGTCGCACATATGAACCGATCCCGGTGCATCTGGATCTACATTTCTTATCAGGTTCTGGTACATCTCTTCAGCCAGGTAAGGCATGAAAGGAGAGATCAATTTTGTAAGGGTTACGTAGACTTCATAAAGCACGCAGTAAGCTGCAAGCTTGTCAGGGTCGTCGGCTTCGGTCCAGGTTCTTGGACGGATAAGCTGAATATACCAGCGGGAAAGGTCTTCCAAAGTAAACTCAAGAATCTCACGCACAGCTTTATGCAGGAAATACCCGCTCATTGCTTCATCTACAGCCTTAACAACGGACTGAACTCTTGAGAGAATCCACCTATCCTCTTCCCTGAGCGCATCTTTTACGGAATCAAGGCTAACCTTAAGCGGATCAAAATTATCGAGTGCCATATAAGGCAGCGGGAATCTGAAAACATTCCAGAGGATATTGACCGAACGGTGGACGTTTTCCACTTCTTCCAGGTTAAACTTAAGGTCATCCCAGGGTGCACTTGAGGAAAGCACATAGGCACGCAGAGTGTCAGCCCCGTACCTGTCAATGATATCAATTGGGGAAATTACGTTTCCAAGACTCTTTGACATTTTCTTTCCGCCTACATCGAGCGTAAAGCCGTGCATGAGCACGCTCTTGTATGGAGCTCGTCCGAAGCCCACCATACTTGCTCCTAGCTGTGAATAGAACCAGCCTCTTGTCTGATCCTGCCCCTCAGTGATAAAGTCCGCAGGCCACCATTCATCAAACTGTTCCCTGGTCTGCGGGAACTTCAGGGTAGCCCAGGAAGCGACAGCTGAATCAAACCAGACATCGAAAACGTCTTCAACACGTTTTTTCTCTCCGCCGCATTCACATGGGATAGTTATTTTGTCTACGTAGGGGCGGTGAAGTTCGACATCTCCGCTTATTCCGGATTTTCCCAGCAATTCGGCTTTGGTTCCTATTACCTCAAGTTTTCCGCATTTCTTACACTTCCAGACCGGAATCGGAATTCCCCAGTAGCGCTGCCTGGAGATGCACCAATCTCTGGCGCCTTCAACCCAGGTCCTGAATCTGGCTGAACCTGCCCAGTCAGGGTACCAGTCTACAGCATCAATTGCCTCAAGCATTTTATCCTTTATCTCTGTAACCTTGAGGAACCACTGCTCGGTTGCAAGGTAGATTATGGGAGTCTTGCAGCGCCAGCAGTGCCCGTACCTGTGCGTTACGGTCCCTTCTGCAAGCAGCCTGTTGCGTTTTTTCAGGTCTTCAATGACAATCGGGTTTGCCTCTCTGACGTTCTTGCCGGCATATTCCCCGGCTTCCTCAGTGTAGGCACCGTTCGGGCCCACAGGACAGAGGATCGGAAGCTTATATTTCACGCCAACGTTAAAGTCGTCCATACCGTGCCCTGGGGCAATATGTACACAACCTGTGTTTTCTGCAGTTACGTAGTCAGCAAGATAAACGCCATGCTTTATCTCGTTCTGCACAGGCACCAGATCTCCAACAGGACTTTCGTACTCAAGTTTCGTCAGATCTTCCCCGAGCATTGTCTCAAGTACTTCGTAATCAACATACCTGCCCTGTTTAAGGACATTTTCGATCAGGTCAGTGGCTGCAATTAAAATCTCTTCAGAGCCGTCTTGCCTGATTGCTCTGAATTTTGAGTACTCAAAACAGGGATGTACGGCTACAGCTACATTTGCGGGAATTGTCCAGGGTGTTGTTGTCCAGATGACAATGAAAGTATTTTCTTCGCCTTTGATCTTAAATTTCACATAGATCGAAGGGTCGGTCCTCTCGGCATATTCGACCTCGGAGTCTGCAATTGCAGTCTCACAGCGCGGGCACCAGTTGACCGAACGCTTGCCCACATCCAGCAAGTCTTTCTCACTGGCCTGCTTGAGAGTCCACCAGGCAGCCTCAATGTAATCATCTTTTAAGGTCATGTAGGGGTCATCCCATTGCATCCAGACCCCTAGCCTCTGAAACTGCGCAGTCATTTCCTGCTTCTGGTTGATGGCAAATTCCTTACATTTCTCAATAAAATTCTCTACCCCGAAGCTCTCAATGTCCTTTTTGGACTTAAAACCGAGCACGCCTTCGACTTTGACCTCAATCGGCAGGCCGTGCATATCCCAACCAGGGCGCTCGAGAATATTACGATTATTCATGGAGTAATAGCGAAGAATGGAATCTTTGATGATCTTATTCCAGGCAGTTCCCAGGTGGATATGTCCGGTCGTATACGGAGGGCCGTCAACAAAAAAAAGTCTTTTTCCAGTCTTGCGGTGCTCTCGGGTCTTTCGATAAGCATCGCTATCTTTCCAGAGCTCCGTTATCTTTTTTTCGATTTGCTCTGCGTTATACTTGGCAGTGATTTCTTTTATCATATAGGGTCTCCCTGAAGAAAGATTAGCTAAAGTGAAAGTGCGGTCAGTGCAGTCCTGTCCTGCAGATGTCCTGCAGCTGCCCGATAAGTATTAATAATAAATGCAAACCGGTGGACTACTGGAAAACTTTACTACCGCCGCTTATATATCAAACTTCAAATAAGTATTTAACGAACATAATATCCGTGTTCGGGAAAGAACGTTTTTGTCTGTCCTGAAGAAAACTGATCTTCCACACGCCAATCAATTATTCAGTAATTGCTGTACTTGATTTAAGCTTTGTTATACCACAAGCCTTTTCAAAAAAGGCTTGAGCGAAAACCCCGAGCAGTGCTTGGATTTGAAAAACTTATCCTCTAACCCTATAGGCGTGATCACAAGCCTTTTCAAAAAACTGCTTGCCCGCAAGCCTTTTCAAAAAAGGCTTGAGCGAAAACCCAGTAACATTTGGATTTGAGGAACTTATCCCCAAACCCTATAGGCGTGATCACAAGCCTTTTCAAAAAAGGCTTGAGCAAAAATTACTGCTAAATCTAAAACATCATGACGGCGTGATCACAAGCCTTTTTTTAAAAAGCTTGACCTAAAATAGTGCACGAAATTCTTCCCCTGGCAACGGCGTGATCAACCGGCGCAACGGTTGCGGGTCAACGGTTGCGGATCAACCGTTGAGCTCAAAAGGGACAGAAACAGATTAATTTGAGAAAAAGATAAAGGAAAGAAAAAGGAAAAATAGAGTTCAGGTATAGAGTTTTATTAATCCTCAGCTCTTAAAACCGGTTTTTTTCTGACAAAAGCCCTTTTGCCAGAGGCTGCTTTGTTCAGGAAAAACAGTTTTATCGGGGAAACTGAGTCATCAAGGCTTATTACAATTGCTGCAGCAAGGATGAAAATACAGCCAGTGAGCATTCCACTGTGAATCGAGCTTCCCAGTACAGTATAATCGAAGAACATACAGGAAACCGGTTCAAGCAGAGTAAAGAGACTGCCTGTAATAGCGTTCACGCCTGTTACACCTCTTATATAAAACACTGCACCGATTCCTGTAATCAATACTCCGAAGACCACCAGGACTGGAAGGTTTCCGGTAAGTATATCTCGTGGAACGGAAACTGCGAACGGTGAAAGGAAGAAAAGGCTGATTGCACTCTGCCAGAAGAGCTGGGTAAGCCCATTATATTCATCTCTGAGATAACGAACCGAGATTATTACGCCACTGCTGAAAAGACCTCCTGTAAGCCCGAAGAGTACTCCCTTAAGATAACTGCTGCCAAGTTCAATCTGCTCAAAGCCTCCTTCCGGCCTTGTTATATAGAAAACTCCTATTAAGCCAAGGAAGAGGGCAAAAATAGTCTTTCCCGTGTTCTTTTCTCCAAGCAGTAGAGGAGCAAGAATAGTCAGATATATCGGATCCGTATAGAGCAGAAGAACGGCTGAAGAAGCTCCAAGATAACGAATTGCCGAATAATAGGAAAACATTTGCAAAACATACAGGATTCCCAGAAGAAGCAGGTACTTCTTTTTTCTTTTTAAAGCTAACTGACCTAAGTTTCGAGTAATTGAAAGATAGAATAAAAGAGCTGTCAGTCCGAAGAATATTCTATAGAAAATAATTGACCCTATAGACATATCCTCAAGCTGTTGCATGTAGATTCCAACAGTACCATAAATCACGCAGGCGATTAACAATTCAAGGTGATGTTTGAATGTATCAGTCATATATTATTTAGAGTGATTAAATGTATATATATTTTTAGTAAGATAACACATTAGAATATTTATTACACTGTTTATAATGCGGGCTTCTTTGCAGGCGCCTGATTCGGTTTCTAGATAATAAACAGATTTTAGAGGTTACACTTTTATGTTTTCACAGGTTACAACTCTATAGTTTTTGTAGATCACAGTTTTATGTTTTTTAGTAGTTACAGCTTTATAGTTTTTTGCAGATCACAACTTTATATTTTTCAAAGGTTACAGCTTTCTGTTTTTTAAAGGTTACAGCTTTCTGTTTTTTAAAGGTTACAGCTTTCTGTTTTTTAAAGGTTACAGCTTTCTGTTTTTTAAAGGTTACAGCTTTCTGTTTTTTAAAGGTTACAGCTTTCTGTTTTTTAAAGGTTACAGCTTTCTGTTTTTTAAAGGTTACAGCCTTATTGTTTTTTACAGACAATAATAATTCTAATTTTTAAATTTCTGGAGGCTGAGTACTACATGCTGTCTGCTTCCGGTCCTATAGATAGTAAGCCCCTTAAGTCCCTGTTTCCAGGCATAAACTAGAGCCTGTTTGATATCCTCTTTTCTTGCGGAACCAGGCATATTTATAGTTTTCGAAATCCCGGCATGGCAGTGCCGTTGAAATGAGGCCTGCATATCAATATGGGCCTTCCAGTCAATATCAAGGGCTGACCTGAAAAGCTGCTTATCCTCTTCACTTACAAGTTCTGAATTTTCCACATCCTGCAACGTACCATACTTATAGACATGCTCCAGAAGCCATTCATAGTCAGCTTCCGACAGTTTTGGTTTGAAATACGCCTTAAAAAACGGATGAACAAGCATAAATTCCCTGCCTACGGTCTGAGTTCGTCTGTAGACCCAGCTGAAAACAGGCTCAATTCCTGCCGAACAACCGGCAAGAATGCTGATTGTGCCAGTCGGAGCGACTGCGGTTAGTGCAGCGTTCCTCATTGGAAGTTCCCACGAGGAATCCTCATATTCCGGAAAACTTCCTTTTTCAGCAGCAAGTTTCCTTGATTCCCTGATCGAAGCCCAGGTAATCTGTTCCATAAGCTTTTCCGCAAGCTTGAGGGCTTCCTGTGAGTCATAGGGCAGCCCGAGCTTTAAAAGCATATCATGAAGCCCCATTACTCCAAGCCCTACTTTCCTGGTCCTTTTAGTTGCAACTTCGATCTCCGGAACAGGATATGTATTTTTATCAATTTCGTAATCCAGGAAACGGATAGCTTTTCCGGCTACTTCCCTGAGGAAGTCCCAGTTTACCTTTCTGTCTGTAATGAAAAGTGAAAGATTTATGCTGCCCAGGTTGCAAGCTTCAAAAGGCAGAAGTGGCTCTTCACCACAGGGATTTGTAGCCGAGATGTTACCAAGGGCGGGTGTGAAGTTATCTCTGTTTATTCGGTCATAAAAAAGAATGCCAGGTTCACCATTTCTCCATATTCCCTCTACAATCTCGGAAAATATATCCCCGACTGTCACACCTGTTTGCCTGTTCCAAACTTCGTCAGCCTTATTAGCTTCAACAAGTTCCATGAAAGCATCAGGTACCATAACTGAGAGATTGAAATTGCTCAACTCTCCTTCGACATGCTTTGCCCTTATGAAAGAAAGGATATCGTTATGGGAAACATCAAGGATGCCCATATTGGCACCTCGTCGCCTTCCAAATTGTTTTACGATCTCGGTTGCCTCATTGAACAGTTTCATGACAGTTACAGGACCGCTAGTCGAGTTATTACCACATGAACTGGTAAAACCTTCAGGGCGTATTTTTGAGAAATCAAACCCTGTACCCCCTCCCGTTTTCTGGGTTAGGGCTGCACTTTTTATCGAATTGAAGATTTCCTCGACTCCGTCCTCCACAGGAATTACAAAACAGGCTGCAAGCTGTCCGAATTCAGTACCCGCATTCATAAGCGTGGGCGAGCTTGGAAGAAAAATCTTCCTGACCATGAGGTCTTTGAAATCCAGATACTCTTCCTCAGTTAATGCAACTGCCTTTGCAACTCTCTCACAGACATCCTTCCAGTCCTTTTCTCCCTCACGCAGATACCTGGCTTTAAGGGTTTCACTTGCCAGAAAATCCAATTCCTCTTCTGTTTTCAACACAAAAATCTCTTCTCCTGTGTTCAACAGGTTTCAGTCTCCGATAAAAGAAATTATATTCTAATTATGCGGGCTTTTTTATCATAGTATCCGAAAATTAGATCAGAAATCGTGTGCAGAAATTGCAATCAGAAATAGTGATCAAAAATAGTGATCAAAAATAATAGTTAGAAAAAAAATTCAAGAAAAAAGATTCAAGAAAAAAGATTCAGAAAGGGTGTATAGAGAACATGATTAGATATAGAGATAAAAATAGTAAATAAGTTAATAACCGAATAGCAAAAACGGAAAATAGAAAATATGAAAAAATAAGAGGTAAAAAACAGATAATACAAGAACAGATAGCTGCAAAGATAGGAAAAATAAAAGGCATGAATTGCCCTGAAGCATTAAGAAGCTTCAGACCAGTTCAGCCTTTATAATTTTCACTTCGGTTTTCGGGCGATCCTGACGGTCAGTTTTGACTTTTCCCATAGAATCCACAACATCCATGCCTTCGACTACCTTCCCGAAGACGGGGTGCATCCTGTCAAGATGATTATTGTTTACGAGGTTGATAAAGAACTGGCTGCCGCCTGTATTAGGGCCTGCGTTTGCCATAGATATAGTTCCCCTGTCGTTCCGGTTATGGCTTGTGAACTCATCCGGAATCTCGTAGCCTGGTCCTCCCATACCTGTACCTGTTGGATCTCCACCCTGGATCATAAATTTGTCGATTACCCTGTGAAAAACAACTCCGTCATAGAAGCCTTTCTCCACGAGTTTTGCAAAATTTCCTGCCGTAATCGGCATGTCTTCAAAGAGCTCAATTGTTATATCGCCCATAGTGGTATGTAGAATTACTTTCTTTCCTTTCCATACAGCCATTGGTTTTCCTCTACCAGTCGTCCAGTTTTATTTTATTTTTGCCTGTCTTTTAGTCAGCTTTTCGTGCACTTTATTGTTCACCTTACATGTAAATGCTTCGCTGCCCGAGTTCCGTCACCCGAGTTCCGTCACCCGAGTTCCGTCACCCGAGTTCCGTCTCGGGAGGACGGTGCCCTTTTCGCTACGCTCAAGAGGGCTGAATTACAAATGTTTCTGATCCGAAATGTTTGCCGTACCGTGTCGTTCTTGGCACGGTGAATATGTTTACCCTAAAAAGTTACAAAAAGTAGAAAATCGAGAACAATATAGCCTGAAAAAGTGATAATTCTAAGGTTTTGCAAACTATGATTTCAGGTTTTCGTTTGCTGCTTTTTCTTTAGAGAAGTTTGCTATGCGATAGTTTTTTATTCTATTTTTACATCAACTAATTTCTCTAAAGGCTCCTGATAAGGCACAGTGACTTTAAGTACACCGTTTGAATATTTGGCAACAGCTTTTTCCGGAACTACTGGGCAGTCGGTTGGATAGCTGTCCAGGTATGAAACTCCTTCTTTTTTATCGCTTACATAAAAGCTGTCACTTGTGAGTTTGAAAGAAACGTCTTTCTTTTCCACTCCTGGAAGAAGTACTTCAATTAAAAGGTTTTCATATTTGTCATCAGGATATGTACTAATTACCGGTGATAGTCTTAATGTTTCCACCATAATATCACCCCAAAATAATGTCATATATTAACATATTTATACATTTGTATTGAGATGTTCAATCCGTCAATATTATGGCAATGCTGTTTTTTAACAGGCTTTCAAGCAAATATAATTCGCTAAGAAAATAGCTATGTTTAAATAAATTTGCCAGGATACACTTTACTAGTTTTTGTCTTCCTGTTTAAATGGAGAAAATTGTCTTTCTAACGAGATTCTGGCATATTAAAGCCAAAAAAGAAAAACCAGACAAAAAGGAGAAATCCCCATTTCAACCTTCATCTCCGAATTCAAGCAAGCTGAACTTCTATGCATAGGTGTAGAGCAATTACATCCGGATTGTAGCATGAAAAGGATTACTATCCGATTATAGCATGAAAAGGATTACTATCCGATTGTAGCATGAAAATGAGTACTTCTGTCCTGATAATCGATTCCAGAGACTACACGTTTTTACAGTTTAAAACTATACATTTTATAGTTTAAAATTATACGTTTTTACAGTTTAGTTATTCTGACTAAATGTATTTGTGAGATTTTCAGAGCGATTAAGGTACTTTAAGAGCATGTTTAATGCAACTTACGTAACTGATAAGCTTTCTTAATATTTTTTAAATGGACTCGGCGGGATTCGAACCCGCGGCCTTTACGTTGCGAACGTAACGATCTTCCCCTGATCTACGAGCCCAAGAAAGGAGAATATGAAAAGACTGTTTCCCGGACGCATTGTCCGGGTCTCTTCTCCTCTTAAAAACGATTGACGTCAATAACCTGGACGTTTTCAACGCCGGAAACTTTTGCAAAGGCTTCTTCTGCAGGCTCAGTTCCGCCTTCTTCATCATTAACAATTAATGTCACAATCAGAGCCTTCAAACCAAAAGCAATCGGCTCTTCAACAATATCTCCGTGAAGGTCGGCTCCTGCTGGAATTACGCTTTTTATTTTCTCTTTCAGCTCTGCAAGGTCAGTGTCAACGCTCTCTGGCATGATTTTAATCTTTGCTGCAACATCACCCATTATAATTCCTCTTAGATTTTGTCTGATCTTTTGATCGAGTTTAAGGTCGAATTTAATTTTGTTTACACATCAGGCATTAAGTATCCTTCGGAATTTATCTGAATCAGGGTGCCTTGTATCCGCACTTGGGGCAGGTGTATACGTTACCCTGCTGCCTACAGCTTCCACATCTCCCGATTTCCGATCCGCACTGCGGGCATGGAAACTTTACATAACCCTTTTCTACGAGGCGAATTCCACATGAAGTACAGTACTCAACTTTTTGTGCTGACATTTTTTTTCTCCTTATTAATTACTTCGAATAGTAAATTTTGTAACGAGTTGCCGATGAATGAGGTGCCTTCTTTAAGTATCGATCTTTTGCTTTTCCGGGCACCTTTGTTAACGTTAGCAGATTTAATGAACTGAATTTAATTAATGCTTTTGGACACGCTTTGCTTCTGCCCTAGTCATATACGATATACGATTTAAATATTCCCCTTTACCACAGTACCAAGCACGGACTTCCCATACACAGCCTGAACTACCCTATCCGGAAATTTTCCGTTTACAATCAGGCACTCCATTCGTTTTTTCGTGAGAAATCCCGGCAGGGCAAAATCAATACAGCTTTCACGGTTTCCTATATAGCTGACAGCAGAAATTTCCCTGACTAATTTTCCATTAATGAATATACCGTCCACGTCCGTGGCCTTTATTAAGGTTGCTCCAATCCGCTTTGCAACCCAGGCTGCGATAGTATCAGAGGTCACGTCCCAGGTATGAGGCAGAGGATCTTCCGTTCTCAGTAGCCGGTATGGGAAAAGAACAGAGACGCCATGAGGCAGACTGGCTATCGAATTTACGCCCAGCGCATGGCTTTTATCCTTAAGATAGCAGGCATATTGCTCCATACCCAGTATAGCCATCCAGTGAGCCGCATCGGCACTAAGGGAAAAGCTCTCATCAGTTTTCCTTACTGCATCAGCAAAAACTCCTCCTCCGGGTACTATTAGAACGGAATAAGGAAGTCCTTCGGATATACACGCTTCCTCTGGAATTTTCTGGCTTCCTGAGCCAAATTCCTTTACGAGCCTGTCTACAAGCTCGGGGGCCTCTTTAATAAGGCTTCCCCCTATTTTTATTACCACTCTCATAGTTTTCCTTTCAAGCAACCGTTGACCCGAAACCGTTGCGCCGGTTTATCACGCCTATAGGGTTTGGGGATAAGTTTCTCAAATCCAAATGTTTCTCGTGTTTTCGATAAAACCTTTTCTCAAAAGGTTTTCGTTCAAGCCTTTTTTAATAAGGCTTGTGATCACGCAGTTACTAGAGGTTTTTGATCAAACTTTTTTTAAAAAAGTTTTCGCTCAAGCCTTTTTTAAAAAGGCTTGGCAAGCAGCCTGGCAGCCGCATATGCCGGAAAGACTTTTGAGATCTCTTCTCCCCAGCGGTCGGATACTGAGATGCATTCGAAGCCAAGCTTTTCTGCGGCTTCTTTTATCAGAAACTCCCCAAGGCCTGCAGCTGCGATTCTTTTAAGTCCGTTCTTTTCCGCAACCTCGGAAATTGCCTCAGCAAGGACAGAGATTTGTTTTTCTTTTACCTGGGCTGCAATTTCATATATTTCTTCTTCCTGGATTTCGGAAAGGTCCGCACATACCAGCCTTGCAAGCCTTCGCATAGCATCGGTTTTGTTCCTGCCTGCCCCATCAGCAGTTTCGCATGTGTACATATTTTCATCAATTTTTCCAAGCAGGAGATAGGCGTCCGCAGTTGTAGTAAAGAGTTCGGAAGCTGTCCTGCACCATGTCTGACCAAGTTTTACTTTTTCGAGGAGTGCGGCAAGGTTTGTCCGCAGGGTGCCTGCATAGACGAGTTCACTTCTAACCAGCCGCTCAAAGTCAGTAAGTCCGGCTTTATGTTCTCCTGACAGGATAGGGATAATGTCGCTTGTGGTACTTCCCACATCCACAAAAATACAGTCTCCTATCTCTTTTCCTATCAATCCGGCTGAAGCCGCCCAGTTGGCAGCAGCAAGTTCCCTTATATCGTCAGTTTCGCTCTGGAACCTTCCAGTACTGTTTATATAAGATACTTTTGAGGGCCCAAATGCAGAATCGACACATGACTTTATAAAGCGGATGCCCTGTTCCTTGTCCTCAAAGCAATCTGCAAGTTCACCGGTCATAACAACAGCAACCTTTTCGGGCTGCAACTGCTGTGCAATTTCCTTTAAAACTTCCGGAAGCTTTGTGTTTTTCCAGAGAGGCAAATAGTGCAGTTCTACAATCGCTCCGTCCGAGGAGGCAAGCTTAGTATTCGCTCCTCCAATATCAAGCCCGATAACCTTTGAATTCATTTTTGAGCCCTTATCATGTTTTTTAATTTGTTTCTCATCTTTCAAGCTTCTGGCTTTCAATCTGTTTTCTATCTTTCAAGCTTCTGGCTTTTCAATCTGTTCTTGTTTTCAAACCCTTCCGAAAAGCTCGCCCAGTGCATCCTTTGAAAAGCGGTATTCTCCCTCAATATGTACCGAGTCAGGAAGTTCTCCAAACTTATTTTTTAAAAGCAGGTCTCCGATTTCTTCTCGCATAACACGGCTAATTCCAAAAAGCGAAGCCGTAGGCCTTGGGTTTACATCCACTATATACTGAAGGTCAGCAAGTATGATGTCTACACCCACATACCCGAAACAGTCAAGGCATTTGACTGTGGAGATCGCAGTTTCATAGAGTTCGTCTTGTCTCGGAGTCTGATAAGGAGTCAGGCTTCCATTGTATTTTATGCCGGATGATGCAGCTTTTTCATTTTCTCTGGTCTTTGCTTCTTTCTCACCAAACTCTATAAACTGACGGTTTACAGTAAGAGGAAGCGGTTTTTTTCCTGCAATAAGGCTTACGCTCAGAGTTTCTCCTTCAACATACTCGCTTGCAATGACTTCTTCTTTATTCTCAAACTCCGTGACAAGGTATGTCGCCTCTGCACCGCAGCCAAACCTGGGTTTTGTAACGTACTTTTTGCCTTCTTCAGCCTTTTTTGCGATCTCGGGAGCTTTAATTCCGGCTTTCGTCAGGATTTCCGTGCACATCAACTTATCAGCACAGCAGGCTGCCGATCCGGGTGAACATCCCAGATTTACAGTATTTTCTTCAAGAACTTCATTCAACTCAGGAAGCATAGAATCAGGCGCAATAATCAGTCCTGCATCACAGCTCTTTGCTTTTCTCTCGATTACCTGCATGAAGTTTTCGGCTTTAGATTCAATGCATGTGCCTGCACTAATTTTTGTACCTGCTGACGGATAGTATACCTCATGCCCAAGACGAACAAAGCTTTCCGCAAGGGTTTTTAGCATAGCAGCCCCCTCAGGGATAAGGGACTTTTCAATGTCCGTACCGACAGCAAATTCCGCAATCAGGATTTTCATTCGGAAAGGAAAAACTCGGGAACTTATTTATTACTTTTTATTCCACCTTTTGAAAAAATTGCTTGAAGCGCAACCGTTGGGCCGCAACCGTTGACCCGCAACCGTTGCGCCGGTTGATCAAAACCGTTGCGCCGGTTTATCACGCCTATAGGGTTTGGGGATAAGGTTCTCAAATCCAAATGTTACTGGGGTTTTCGCTCAAGCCTTTTTTGAAAAGGCTTGTGATCACGCTTATAGGGTTTGGGGATAAGGTTCTCAAATCCAAACGTTACTGGGGTTTTCGCTCAAGCCTTTTCCCAAAAGGCTTGGCTCTAAGCAGTTTTTTAAAAGGCTTGCTAAATACGAAATTGAGCATGTAAAAGTTTATATAAATTATACAGTTTATACCATAAAGTTAAATGTTGAAAAATACAAAGGTGCCTGGTAACATTAATAGCATAAACCCTAATTCTCAGTCGATCTTTGAAAACCCTTTTGTCAAAACCCTTGCCATTGCGGTTTTCATGGGTATATTCATGGTTGATATGAGTCTTGGGCTCTTTGAGATCTTTTCCACAAAAGAAAGTCCATTGCCCTTAGCACTCGTACTTTTGATCTTTGCGGTAATGTTTATTGCAGGCATGGTTTTTTACGAAAAGCATGGGCTGGATACTATAAGTTCCCTTGTCGGAGGAGCTCTTGCAGGTTTTGGTTTTTCTTTCATGTTTGTATCGCTTATAGGAGGCGTGCAGTTTGCACTTGGAGGAGGAATCTCAGCTATCGGTTGGGATCAGGTAATTTCAGCAGTTGCGGCTTCCATGATTGCAAGCGTCGTAATGCTCAAAACACTCTTCTATAAACTTCAAAACCACTCTTACTGATTTTTCTTTTTCTTTTCTTTCCTTAATAATATGTATTCTTAAGTATACGAAAAATATTTATAGAATTACAAACAATCACAGATCAGGACGAGCGAAACCGTTACACTTACTTGAAGGGGTTCGACGAATGAAAATATTCAATAAAGAAGAAAATAAGGATTCTAAAGAAGACACTCAAGCTGAGGCTGAAAATTCTGAAGCCCAAAATTCCGGTTCTTCGGCGGAAGAGGTTAATAAAGTACGGGAAAACCCCGAAAAGGCTTCTGCAAGTTCGGAAGTTGAGAACGGTTATGAAGCTAGATGCCAGGAGGAAAAACAGGTTCTCATGGATAATTATTACCGGCTTGCAGCAGACTTTGACAATTTCAGAAAACGGACCGCCCGCCAGATGGAGGAAAATCGGAAAGCTGTGCTTGAGCAGGTATTTCTTGATTTCCTTGAAGTAACGGACAATTTCGATCGCGCCATTAAGTCTGCAAAGACTGCGGAGGACATGAGCTCGATTGTCAGCGGAATAGAGCAGCTTTCAAGACAGTTTTTCTCAATCCTCGAAAAATACGGGCTTGAGAAGATCGAAAGTGAAAAAGCCAGTGAGTTTGACCCTCACAGGCACGAGGCAGTTCAACATATCGATACCTCTGAAGTCCCGGACAATACTATAATAGAAGTTTATAAAACCGGATATGCTCTTAACTCTAAAGTTATCAGGCCTGCTATGGTCTCAGTGGCCAGAAATCCTGATGAAGCCGAGAAATAAAGGTGGAAAAATTTTACTCCTTAGTTCAGGCATACTTACTCTAATTAAACTGAATATAATTAAACTGTACAGCTTTACTATAATTTAAGATAACTTAATAAATAATTTAACTAAATGACTTGTCTAAACATTTTGTTTAATATTACAATTTAATAAAAACTTCAATTGAATAATTTAACTAAGTAATTTAGTGAGGACAAAACATGGCAAAAATACTGGGTATTGACCTAGGTACTACGAACTCATGCATGGCAGTAATGGAAGGCGGGGAAGCTGTCGTGATCCCAAATGCCGAAGGCGCCAGGACAACCCCATCAGTGGTCGGATTTTCCAAAAAAGGAGAGAAACTTGTAGGCCAGGTTGCAAAGAGGCAGGCCATTTCGAATCCTGAAAATACTGTTTATTCCATTAAAAGGCATATGGGAGACGCCAATTACAAGGTGACTCTTCTGGGAACGCAGTATAAGCCTCAGGAAATTTCCGCAATGATTCTCCAGAAGCTCAAAACCGATGCAGAAGCTTATCTTGGAGAAACTATCAAACAGGCCGTTATCACGGTTCCTGCTTATTTCAATGACGCCCAGAGACAGGCTACAAAGGACGCAGGGGCAATTGCAGGCCTTGATGTCCTGAGAATTATCAATGAGCCAACTGCCGCATCCCTGGCTTACGGTCTCGATAAGGGAGATATAGAACAAACGATTCTTGTCTACGACCTGGGAGGCGGAACCTTTGATGTATCTATTCTCGAACTTGGAGGCGGAGTCTTTGAGGTGAAATCCACAAGTGGTGACACTCACCTCGGAGGAGACGACTTCGATCAGCGTATAGTTAATTACTTACTTGCCGAGTTCAGAAAAATCGAGGGAATTGACCTCTCCAAAGATAAAGCCGTGCTCCAGCGCTTAACCGATGCCGCGGAAAAAGCCAAGATCGAGCTATCCGGAGTTGCAAGTACAAATATCAACCTTCCCTTCCTTACAGTTGGTACCGATGGGGAACCAAAGCACCTCGATATAGACCTTACAAGGGCACAGTTCCAGAAGATGACCGAGGACCTCCTTGAAAAGACCCTCGTATCTATGCGCCAGGCTCTCAGCGATGCAAAGCTCACTCCAAATGATCTTGATAAAGTGATTCTCGTCGGAGGCGCTACAAGGATGCCTGCGGTAGTCGAACTTGTGGAAAATTTCACAGGTAAGAAACCCTACAAGAATATCAATCCTGATGAAGCCGTTGCAATCGGGGCAGCTATCCAGGCCGGTGTGCTCGGTGGCGAAGTCAAAGACGTCCTGCTGCTTGATGTAACTCCTCTGACTCTCGGAATCGAAACACTCGGAGGCATAGCAACTCCACTTATCCCGAGAAACACAACAATTCCTACCAAGAAAAGTCAGGTCTTCTCAACTGCTGCTGATAACCAGCCTTCAGTAGAGATTCATGTCCTTCAGGGAGAAAGGGGAGTTGCTTCCGAGAATAAGACTCTGGGCCGCTTTACTCTGGACGGTATACCACCAGCTCCAAGAGGCATCCCGCAGATTGAAGTTACCTTTGATATCGATGCAAACGGGATTCTGCATGTAGGTGCAAAAGACCTCGGAACCGGCAAGGAACAATCCATTTCTATCCAGAAGCCGGGTGGACTCTCTGATGCCGAAATCGAACGCATGGTCAAAGACGCGGAATTGCATGCCGAAGAAGACAGAAAGCGCAAAGAAGAAGTCGAGACCAGGAACAATGCCGAAGCCCTTATAAACGCTTCGGAAAAGACTTTGAAGGAAGCCGGAGATGTGGCAACCGAAGACCAGAAGTCAAAGGTAACTGCTGCAATCGACGATCTTAAGAAAGCTCTTGAAGGTAAAGACGGTGAAGACATTAAGTCGAAAACCGAAGCTCTTCAGGAAGCTGTATACCCGATCTCAACTGCAATGTATCAGAAAGCCCAGCAGCAAGCTCAGCAAACCGCAGGTGAAGCCGGAAGCCCTGATGCGAAAGGCCCTGATGAGACAGTCGTTGATGCCGATTATGAGGTAGTTGACGACGAAAAGCGTAAATAAACAAAAACCAAGTAATAACAGGCCTGGAGATTCTCAGGCCTTACCGGAAACCTGGCTTTGCAGGCTCCGGAGCTTTATCTTTTTTAAAATAACAGGGAATCCTGATGGCCACAACACGTGATTATTACGAAATTCTTGGGTTATCCAAAGATGCCTCACCCGAGGATATAAAGAAAACCTATCGAAAACTCGCATTAAAGTATCATCCTGACAGGAATAAGGAATCCGGGGCTGAGGAAAAGTTCAAGGAGATCTCTGAGGCTTATGCCGTCCTTTCGGATGATGAGAAACGTGCTCAGTATGACCGTTTCGGACATGCCGGAATAAACGGGCAATATAGTGCAGAAGATATCTTCCGGGGTGCAGACTTCGGTGGTTTCGGGGATATATTCGAAATGTTTTTTGGCGGCGGTGGAGGCAGAAGAGGTCCTATGGGGCCTAGGAGAGGGTCCGATCTCCAGTATGACCTTTATATTACCTTTGAAGAGGCAGCCTTTGGAGTCCATAAAGATATCGACATCCCAAGAACGGAAAGATGTTCTAACTGCTCCGGAACCGGAGCAAAGCCTGGAACAAGCCCGAAGCGCTGTCCCACATGCGGCGGCACAGGTCAAATCCGAACCACTCGCTCCGGATTGGGTATGCAGTTTGTAAGCACCACTACCTGCAGTACCTGTCACGGCAGGGGTCAGATTATTGAGTCTCCCTGTCCGGTTTGTAGCGGTACAGGCAGAGTCAGAAACACAAGAAAGATTACAGTAAACGTGCCTGCCGGAGCCGATTCAGGTATGCACCTGAGGCTCAGCGGGGAAGGAGATTCTGGAGAACCAGGGGCTCCACCCGGAGATCTCTATGTCGTGATTCACGTAATGGAACACCCCTACTTTAAAAGAGTTGATTACGACGTAATTTCCGAGCTTTCCATTTCTTTTACTCAGGCTGCACTCGGTGCGGATATAATGGTCGATACCCTCCATGGAAAGGTCAAGATGAATATTCCTGCAGGAACTCAGACTCATTCTGTGTTCAGGCTTAAAGATAAAGGAATCCAGCACCTTCACGGAAGTAGAAAGGGCGATCAGCTCGTTAGGGTTGTAATCAAGACTCCGACAAAACTTACTCAAGAACAAAAGGAGCTCCTCCGTCAGTTCGAAACTATAAGCGACGGTAATAACCCTAACGGAAATCAAAATGGTAAAAACGATAAGTCTACGGAGAAGTCCAGAAAAAACAAGGGATTTTTTGAAAAAGTAAAGGATGCCTTTGAAGGTTAAAAGCAGCGTTTAGCTTCAATTTAACCTTTTATCTCCAACTTAACCTTTTTATATTTAATTTACTCTTTTTATCTCCAACTCACTCTTTTTATCTCCAATTTGATGGCGGGATACAGTCCGTCAACTTCAACAAAACAACAAATTTAAAATTTTATATTTTAGAGGTTAAAACAATTTTGCTCAGGTGCATGCACAATAACGGTAAGTTTCCGTCCTTCGAACTCTTTAATTGATTACATCAATATAGTCAGACTTAGTCAATTTATAGGTAAAAATGACTATAATTATTAATTATTATCTTAAATAAAACGTATATATTTTAAAATTATATAACATTTTCTTTTATATATATCTTTAAATACGAGTCGCGCAATATTATCATATATATAGATCATGGCCAATTTATTAAACTGTAACTATATTAAAAAGTAATCACGACTCGAAATATGTTCGAAAAATGCATTGTTAGAGAGCCTGGACAGAAAACTTATAAGGAATTAGAAAAGAAGAATTTATGGAGTTCAAATGTACTTTCCCGGTTCACAAGAACTCCATGAGATATGCCTAAGAGGCATAATTATGTTAGCTTTGCGTATATTTAAGCTTGCCTGATCTTGCCTCTTGGGGAAAAAGAACTAGGAGTTAAATGAATGGCAACGAAGAAGAAATTCAGAATAGCAATGTTAATTTTGGCGATATTTTTGATGAGTTTTGTGCTTATACCAACTGGAAGTGCAGCAGCTGAGAAGGTAAATATAAAAAATTTTTCTGACAGTAAGGTCGAAACTTACGATATCAAAGGTCTGGATGCTAATAAGGTGAAGGAAATAGAATCTAGGGCCAGTTATATCAAGAGTTTACCAGAGACTATCCAGAATGCTCCTTATATAGGTCTGGTTACTGCCGACAATGAGACAAAAAAGGTTGTTTTAGGGTATATTGACAATTTTTCAGTATCAAACTCTGAGAAAAAAGAAATGAAAAAAGAAATAAAAGATATCTGGAACCGTGTTCCAAATAGGATCACGGAAAAAGACTACCCTGAGATTCAAAAAATAGGGGATGCTGTATCCAAGTACGTCGAAGATACTTATTGGGCTAACAAACAGAATGTTACTAACAAACAAAGTATTCAATGGAAAACTAGTGCTTCGATTCCAAAATCAATTCTTTATTTCCCTCGAAAGATCAGTGATCTTTGGATCGATTCAAAAGTTAAGTTTTATGAACCTACTTCGGAATCGCAGTACTAGTGCACACTCAGGTTTAATTAAAGCTGGAGTCAATCTAGTATATGGCAATTCCCAATGGGCAAACTGGGCTGCTAATGCTGCTCCCACCCCTGATTCAACTGATCAAGGCTTAGATAGGTATTGGTACCACTATTATAACCCTAGCATTGGAGGGGGAGCTCCATCTGCTTGTAACGCTCGTGCAGGAGTTGCAAAAACATATTATTCCATGGGTAGTTCATACAGGCAAACCGCTTTTGAAAATCTTGGGTTCGCCAGTCACTATCTTTCAGATGCAGGGCAGCCAATGCATACTGGTTTAAGTTTTGATACTTTCAAAGAGGAGCAACATCTACAATATGAACAATATGTAGATAATAATTGGGTCAGTGGCTGCCAATTTTCCCAATGTGTTAATAGCAACACCGTTATAAAGTCGGTAACTAATCCCTCTCAAGCAGTAAAAAACCTGGCAGCATTTAGCAAGCCTTACTACAGTCAGTTGTGGGCAGAGATTAACAACAATCCAACTAACTTTGATACGATTACTACACGATACATAACGACTAAGTGTTTGCGTGAAACAGCAAAGTATAATGCAGGTCTAGCAAAATACATAAAGAGTTAAAAGCAGATATTGGAAACTGAAACAGGGATCCCATTTTACTTATGGGCTGAAAAATCAGTTTCCATTCTTCTATTTTTTAAGCATCGTTAATATTAAGCAGTTACACTACTGGATCGAATATCAATAAGTAGACAGGCTGTCCAGAGACAAGTTTAGTAACGCAAACAAATCCCTATATATGAACTCTAATGAAGAACATATTTCATCCAGCTACTTAAAAACACAAGGCGGGATAATTTGAGAAAAAAAAATCTTCTACTTATTCTTATGTTTTTTGTTCTTATAATTGTGAGCATATTTGTCCATGGCATTTACAGGGATCAAGTAGATTGGAGAGATGATGGTCAAAGATATCTCTGTATTTATACTGTCGAAGTGACAGGTCTTTCCGGAAGAGAAGTACAGGGAACCACCGTGATAATGGTTCCTATTCCCGCGTCTAAGGAAGGCAAATTTTTTACTCCCCCTGCTCAGACAGATATTTATTTTAGCCAGAAACTGACACACAAAGTATTTAATTGGTCTGATCAAAGTGGGAAAGGTCCCTATTTTGAAAACGCAACCGAAATTTTTGATAATCAACGGGAGATAATAGGAAACTGGATACCTTTTATCGCAGAAACCGAGAAGGGCTATATGCTTGGATTCAGAACAAATGAAACCAAGCTAGAAGATATTGATTATATTACTAGTTTTGTTGCAGATCGTTTCGATGTCTTTGATCCTATAAATAACGGAAGTCCATTATTGTTCCCAGTTGAAAATGCATCTAATACTTCTTCTGTTCCCTATGGAAAATATACTAAGTATGCCTCTTATCCGACATATGATACTTATGTCTATTTAAGTGACAATCTAAAAGAAGGAGAAAATGTATCTTTCAATATCCGTTTGAATGCAAACAACGACCCAACGAAGTGGCCTAGAGAATATGTAGGTCTGTATAAAAATCTATTATTAGCAAGAGTTAATGATACAGGCTATGTAAAAGTAAGGGCTATTCTGGGGCAGCGGTTGCCTTTACAGAAAATTACTATTCCTGATGATGATGTAGCAGATAGTCAATATACTAGAGATTTTTATAGTAATGAAACATCTGACAATATAAATGCAACTCCCAGCTACACAGAAGTTGCCTAAAAACTTTTGCTTACTGTATTGTCAATCCCTCAAAAACGCCTTCTTCTGAATTCACTACGGCATAATTCTTAGAGTTAATGACGAGCTAATCCCCTTCATTTTACTACAGTGCTTCACTTTTTTGTTTTTTACTGCAAAAATTTCAAAATATTTATATAATTGTTCAGGTTTAGAATTTTAGCTTGTAGTTATATTTACAAAAGCCTGGGTCTTACAAACTCTGTTTGCAAAAATTTAACTTCCAGAGATGGTCAATATGCTGATCAATTTTCATCACAAAAAGTTCATCGGGCTTCACTTTACAGTTTTGTTTTCTTTGTTTTCTCTTAACTTCCTATACCTTTTCACTCAATTTTTTCTTTCTGGATTTTCCTGTGTCTGTTGCTTTTTGTCCGGCAGATTTCATAGTATAAGGTTAGTTAAAAACAGTTTTTCTGAAGGTGTACAATGAAGGTTATAATTATCGGCGCAGGGGAAGTAGGTTATCACATCGCAAAAGCTCTTTCCCCAAAAAACGATGTAATAATTATTGAGAATGCTGAAGAAGCATCAAAACGGGCAGACGAACTTGATGTTCTTGTTATCGAAGGTAACGGGGCAAACGCTGATATCCTATCAAAAATTCTTCAGGATACTGACTTGCTCGTAGCTGTGACCGGTCTGGACGAGGTTAATATTGTAGCTTGCATGACCGCCAAATTAATTACCCGCGGAAAGCCAGGATGGAAGGAAACTAAGACCATTGCCAGAGTCAGTAACCCGGATTATATCGATTCGCCTGTAACCTCAAGGGCTCAGGTTGGAATCGATCTAATGATCTGTCCTGAACTTTCACTTGCCTCCGAAATTGCTGAAATTCTGTCAAGCCCGTCCGCAATAAGTGCCGAGATGTTTGCCGATGGAAAAGTCCGGATGACTGAGTTTGCAATAAGTCCAGAAAGCAAGCTTGTAGGAAAGCAGATTAAGGACCTCAGGCTTGCTGACTGCTGCATTGTCAGTGCGATTTTTCGAGACCACGAAATAATTATTCCTCATGGAAGCGACATAATTGACGCAAACGACCATATGGTAGTTGTGGGTAAACCTGAAACTATGGGAGGGCTAGGCAGGACTTTCGGGAGCCAGGTACCCAATAAAAGTAAAGTTCTTATTATAGGCTGTGGGATTGTAGGATTTTATCTGGCTAAACTGATAGATAAAAATGAGAATGCCGACCTTAAGATCATCGAGTACAGTAAAAGCCGCTGCATAGAAGTGGCCGAAACGCTGGAAAATGCCCTTATTTTAAACGGGGATGGCACCGACCTCAGTCTGCTCAGGGAGGAGGGTATTGAGAACATGGACGTTGTTATCTCGGTTACGGACAGCGATGAGAAAAATCTGCTGTGTGCTCTTCTTGGAAAGCAACTGGGTGCAAAGAAAGTGATTGCCAGGGCTGATCGTTCGGACTACCTGCCTCTTTTTGAAATGGTTGGCATAGATCTGGCAGTCAGCCCCAGGGAGGCTACTGTAAGCGAGGTACTTAAACTTACAATGGGCAGGGGAATACAAACCCTTACGACCTTTGAAGGCGAAAAAGCAGAGATCATAGAGTATACGGTTTCCCAGGGCTCAAAAATTGTCGGAAAACCTTTGAACAAAGTCAAGTTCCCAAAGGGAGCTCTCATTAATATGGTAGTCCGCGGAAGAGACACTATAGTCCCTAGAGGAGACTTCATCATTGAAAATCAGGATAGAGTTGTCATCTTTTCCATGGCTTCTGCAATGTCGGAGATAGAAAAGTTTTTCAGATGATCTTTTAAATGTAAACTTTAAAAAGCAGGTGGTTTCTTATAGATAATAGGACAGTCTTTAATGCATTAGGAAAAATTCTTTTCCTTCTGGCTTTTACAATGCTGGTTCCTCTTTTAGTAGCTTATTACTACCGTGAGCCTCTTGTACCTTTTATTGTCTCTTTTTCCATAACCCTTATTTCTGGCTTGCTTCTCATGCGGTTTAAAGGTCGTGAGGACTGGCAGCAAAAAGAAGCGCTTGCCATTGTGGCTTTGAGCTGGCTTGCAGCGGCTATTTACGGGGCTATTCCTTTTCTTTTTGAACAAATCTCTTTTATTGATGCAGTTTTTGAAACAATGTCAGGTTTTACTTCAACGGGTTCTTCAATTCTTGTGGATATTGAAAGTCACACCAGAAGCCTTCTTTTCTGGCGGTCTTTTACCGCCTGGCTTGGAGGCATGGGGATCATTGTACTTTTCATCGCAGTTCTACCAAAACTCGGAGTTGCTGGTCGCCAGTTGTTCAGGGCTGAGGCTCCCGGTCCGACTGAAGATAAACTGAAGCCAAGAATCCGAGAAACTGCAAGGATTCTATGGACACTTTACGTTTTTATCTCTGCTCTTGAAGTTGTGGCTCTGGTCTTCGGAGGAATGTCCCTTTACGATGCTCTCAATCATACCTTTGCCTGTATGGCTTGCGGGGGATTTTCTACTTACAATGCAGGAATAGAAGCTTTTCACAGTCCTGTTATTGAATTTATTCTCACATTTTTCATGTTTGTTGCAGGAGCTAACTTTGCTCTTTACTACCGGATTATTCGTGTCAATAAAGTTGTTCTTTTTCGAGACGAGGAATTCAGGGCCTATTCTTTTTTTATCCTTGGTTTCACAGGTTTACTGACACTGGTTCTATTCAGCGACATGGGATTTTCTCCATTCAATTCTTTCCGTTATGCCATATTTCAGATAACCTCTATTATGACAGCCACCGGTTTTGCTTCTACTGATTTTAATCTATGGAAAGATTCGGCAAAAATTCTGGTTTTTTCAGTCATGTTTATCGGGGGCTGTGCAGGTTCTACAGGCGGAGGCATGAAGGTTGTACGTTTTCTGTTGATGTTAAAATATGCAAGGAGAGAACTCTTTAAATTTGTTCATCCTCGACTCGTCAGGCCCATAAGGTTTAATAGTAAAGCAGTACCGGATGACATTTTACAGTCAATTCTTTCTTTTGTTGTGCTTTATATAGGCGTTTTTGTCGTAGGTACGGTGCTTCTAACACTGCTGGGAGTTGACATAATAAGCTCGGTTACAGCTTCGATAACGACTCTAGGGAACATAGGTCCGGGTTTTAACATTGTCGGGCCTATGGCAAACTTTGAATCAGTTCCACCGTTAGGAAAAATCATTCTTATCGGTAATATGTGGGTAGGCAGGCTTGAGGTTTATACCGTGCTTGTACTCTTTACAAGGGAGTTCTGGCATTCCTGAAGAAAAATTATGGAAAACAAAAAAGGAATATTACAATTACTTCCTATGTTTATTTTCTTAAATAAACCGTTGAATTTCCTCTCTCCGAATTCCTAAATTAATAAGTTTCTTCTCCATGTCCATCATTTCGTAATATGTGAAAAAAGGCTCCAGTAATGTCTAAGACTGGTGACTGGGTCATGTCCTTGTCTGATATAGGTATAAATTTCATTGGAATGAAATTATAAATCGGTCATATTCTGCTACTATCAAGTCTATAGGGACTAGAATTTTTATAAGTTCATTAATAGTTGGTTAAATATCTTGGCAATTGCAAACTTTAACAGTATTTCAAAATAGAGAAAATAATATAAATTCATGGCTACCATGTTAGTTACATGGAACAAACCGAACGATATTCAAAAAACGATGATTTTGGGATTAAAAAACACTTCATCGATATGAAAATCGCTCTCGAATCAAGATGCGTATCTAGAAAACAATGCTTTACCTATACTATTCTCCTGTTTATCCTTGCGGGTATTTTTGAAATTGGAGGAGGATATCTTTTCTGGATATGGTTGCGAGAAGGAGGAGGGCTGCCATTTGCATTTTTAGGAGCAATCGTCTTATTTTTATACGGGGTCGTACCGACCTTTCAGCCTGCAGATTTCCATAGAATATATGCAACTTATGGGGGAATTTTTGTTGTTATGTCTATTTTATGGGGTTGGGTGTTCGAAAAAACTGCACCGGATATATATGATCTAATAGGCGCTTTGATAATTCTTGTTGGGGTATCAATTATATATTATTGGCCAAGGAAGGATGAAGTAAATGAATGATATCATTATTTCTCTTGGTCTTTTCTTTTTAGCTGCTTTATTTGAAATTGGAGGCGGTTATCTAGTCTGGCTATGGTTAAGGGAAAATAAGAAAATTGCTTTTGGTGTACTTGGAGGATTAACGCTAGCAATCTACGGAATTATTCCAACCTTCCAGCACGCTAATTTTGGCAGGGTTTATGCTGCCTATGGAGGAATCTTTATTGTTTCGTCTCTTATATGGGGCATGCTTGTCGATAAAAAAAATCCTGATAAGTTTGAAATTATTGGAGCTTTCATCTCACTTGTAGGAGTTTTTATTATATATTATACTCCACGCTAATATGTTTATTAGTGTCCATTTTGCAACGTATAAAACAATCTGTAAATTTATTTTTAATGTACATAGGTTTTGTTTATTTCCGTAAAATACGAACGGGTCGTGGGTTTGAATCATTGAAAACCGAAATTGAGAGAATCTCTGATTAGATTCATCAAATGCATGGTATGCACTCGTTTTTTCAGAATTGATCTATAATTCAGGGACACGACCTACGAACGTTTTATGAGAAAACGCACATATATTGATGTATCTGTAAAATTAAGAGTCCTTAAAAATACACAGGTTCTACATTAAACCTATGCATTTGTTAATCAGCATAATTTATTATATTCTTAGATTGCAAAACTGTTCTAAGATAAAACACCTTTTTGAAAGATTAATGTGTGTAATCAATGATTTTTATTGAATTACCAAGTTTCCTAACGATTGCGTCTTTCATTTCTTGTGCATGAGGACATGGGAAGCCTATAGGAGTACCTTTAAATATACAGGATGCAAGAACAATTGTATCAGCTCCTCTTTTAACCATCTCTGCTGTTCGAGTCACTGCCTTCTTACCGGGACAGCCTCCACAAGTATTGATACCAATTATTTCAATGTCCTCTGTAATCCCATCAAAAGCAAGTTTCTTCTCATTTATTACCTTAAAACAAGCAGAGCCGGGACACATATCTTCCGTTTGCAAACACCTGACTAAGCCAATTTTCATAAGATCTCTCCTTTGCTTCTTCATAAACTTCAATTCATAGTGTAACTAAAAATTGCTATTTATTGGTAAAATTAATTCTCTAGCTTAAAACTGATTAAATCAAAGTGATAAGTATATTCTGAATGTTATCTTCCACACTAAATTTTTTCAGGTGTCTTATACTATATTTGTAAAACGACTTTAAATTATTCACTCAAATTAGAAAGGATTAGACTTATTGTATAGCTAGATATATGAAGTAGACACCGATTAATGTAATTGATACTCCTATTGCTTTGTCCATGAAGTCACCACTTATTCTGGTAGTTCCTTTGATTTTTTTACCTATTGAACCGCCGATAGAGCTGATTAAAATAAGAGGAATACTTAGACCAACAGCGTATATTAACATAGTAAGTATCCCTTGAAGTGGCGTTTGATACAATCCTATATAAGTTAATACAATTATCAGCATCGGAGCACCTCTACCTATTGTAATTGCCCCAAAAGAAAGCCCAAGTAAGAATGCTCCCATTATTGTATAAGAGTTAGGTAATTTAAAAAAATTGTATATGCTTCGTATTGGTGGTTTGTAAACATGTAATAGTTGTAATCCCATTGCAATCATTAACATACCTCCAATTGTCCAGGCGATTGCACTGTTAAAAAACAACATATATTTACCAATGTATCCGGCAATAAATCCAAGCGGCAATAGTACTAGCACAGTGCCTATTGAAAATGAGAAAACTAGTTTAAGTATGTTAAAAAGTGATAAGTTTGTTTTTCCGCTTGTAAGGTAACCTATTAATCCTAAGCATAACACGCTATTACATGGGCAGATACCTGCTAGTAGCCCAAAAACAAATATACCAGTTACAGAAGGGTCAAATGTTGCTGTCATAAGCTTCATCCTATTAGATTAATTAATTCCGTATTCAACTGTAAATCTATCTCATCCAGAGCAACCCGAAAATCCTAAATTTTGTACTTGTCTAGATTTCAGATGGTAAAGTCTTAGTACGATATTTTGGATCTGATGGCAGCATCCCGTTTAGAACCTGTATAATTTAAATATTCAATTGATCAATTGAATATTTAAATTATATGGTAAAATTGTATTTTAACATAACGATGAATTGCGACTTAGAATAGATAAAAAAACGAGATGAATCAGGAAGTTTTTATGGAAAAAGAAACCCGTGTGTTTAAAGATAACGTTTATGCGCAGCTCGCCAGAATCGGAAAGGCTATTTCAAGTCCTCGAAGGCTGGAGATATTGGACATTTTGATGCAGGGATCCAAAACGGTCGAAACAATCGCCCGTGAAACGGATATGAGTGTTGCAAATACATCCCAGCATCTGCAAACTCTGCTTGAATCCAGGCTGGTAGAGTATGAGAAGCGTGGAGTTTACTCATATTACAAATTGGCGGATCGAACGGTGGCGAATTTCATCATATCTTTACAGCTTTTAGCCGAAAAGCGTATTACGGAACTTCAAAAGCTTCGGGAGGAAATTTACACTAACAGAGATAATATAGAACAAATAAAAATGAGTGAACTCATTGTGAGAATGAAAAAAGGCAATGTGACTTTAATTGATGTAAGGCCGAAAGAAGAATATGAGATGATGCACATTCCAGGAGCTAATTCTATTCCTATAGAAGATTTGGAAAAACATTTAGCTACTTTACCTATAAATCAGGAAATTGTTGCTTATTGCCGTGGCCGTTGCTGCTTACTGTCTGTAGAGGCAGTGGAGATATTAAGAGCTCATGGCTTTAAAGCTGTGCGTTTGGAGGCAAGCGTTCAGGAGTGGCTTTCACAAAATGATGAATATAGTAACGTTCATGATTGCTGCAACAAAAAAAACAGCAATATCTCATGAAATGTTGCATTAATTACCTCATGACTATAGATAATTACGGATATTTATATGAAGGGTTCTGTTGCATAAAATCTGAATTTTTTACAAAATCAGTTAAAACCTTCACAATTAGAAAAGGTAACCGTTCTCAGCACCTGGCCTAAACACTTATTTAAATTGATGTTTGCAGATTCTAAGAAAAGTGCCTATGTGTTTATCATAGAATTTTTGCATTTGATGAAAGTTTCGAAGGAATCAAGAAAATTCTGATATGATGTGTACAGCCGGGTTTACACTTTTATAGCCGAAATACGAGCATTTTACCGATAAAAATTCACATTTCAGTTTTTATAGAATATGAAGTCATTTCAGGATAGAACAGGAATATTACAATGCAGAAAAAATATATACTGTGGGATTTTGATAACACCCTTGCATATCGGGACGGAATGTGGAGTCAAACTATATACGACTTGTTACAGGAATATGGATACAGTAGCATTAAACTTGAGGATATTCGTCCACTTCTTACCAGAGGGTTTCCCTGGCATACCCCTGAAAAATCTCATGAAGAGTTTTTTGGAGGAATCCACTGGTGGGATTACATGACATTGCACTTCTCAAAAATAATAAATCAACTTGGGGTTAATGAAACACTATCATCCGAAATTGCAGGTCAAATAAAAACAAAATACTTGGATAACACAAAATGGCATCTTTATAATGATACAGTTCCCTGTTTAGAAAGAGCGATAAATACAGGTTATGAAAATATAATAGTCTCAAACCATGTACCCGAATTATCCGGTCTGGTAAGAGACTTAGGAATAAGTAAATATTTCATCCAGGTATACTCGTCAGCACAGCTAGGCTATGAAAAGCCTAATATCCAGATTTACAGGGGAGTGCTTGACAAACTCGAAGATACCAGTGAAGTAACAATGATTG
Source organism: Methanosarcina spelaei (assembly GCF_002287235.1). Classification (GTDB taxonomy): domain Archaea; phylum Halobacteriota; class Methanosarcinia; order Methanosarcinales; family Methanosarcinaceae; genus Methanosarcina; species Methanosarcina spelaei. The sequence goes on along the minus strand of NZ_LMVP01000268.1, from coordinate 355 downwards.
GTGACAGTTACATTGCAGATATTGAAGGGGCAATAAACGCAGGAATTAAAGCCATACTGGTAAGAAAAGAAAACACTCACAACTATCAAAACTACTGTAAAAGTTTGGATGAGATCTATAATATCTTGCTATAGGGAAATGCGGAAATAAATTTCTTAGGTTTACTTTTACCTTTATGTATCTTATCAACAGATACTATGTTTTTCTGGAATTTCAAAAGATCACAAAACTGTATCATATATTAGAAAATATTTGATTATGTCTATACAAATCCTCGTTCTTTAGAATTTCTTTACAGAGTTTATTTCAGTCGAATACCCCGCTAGCTTGCTGCGGGGATGGAAAACTTCCCCGG
>NZ_LMVP01000267.1 GCF_002287235.1 Methanosarcina spelaei | reverse complement strand
CCTTAGGGGTCATCTATAAGCCGGGAACCGTTTGTCCATTCCCTATAGTGTCAATAAAACCACTACAGTCTGATTCCGTACCTTTTGGTTCAAGCGCAAGTCCAGTTTCGCTTGTTGGAAGTAACGACTCTTGCAATGATTCACTTTACGTTCTCCATAGAACCCTTATCCTAGCAAGTATTCTGAATTGGACTTTCAGAGGTCTTCACATTGTCCCAGGAGCTTTGCACCCCACCATTACTAGTGACGCACATCCTGGTAGGATTGCTCCGAATGGAAGGAGTAGCGTTTCCGCAATTCATGATTTAACTTCTTGTCGCACTTATTGGTCTTCCTCTCTTCTTTTTCTTCCTATTTCTTTTATTTACTGGTATATTGGACTTTATTCCTCTTCTCCTGTTATATTTTCTAATTTTAGCTGTATCATACATTGCATCAGCTGTTACTTTGGAAGGCCTGTTAACAGGCCTTCCTACAGGTCTCTTTATATTAAAATTTTTAAGTGTAGGTATATAAAGTGTAGAATCATTCTTATTTGCAGGAACAATAATAATCGAGAGAGGTAAACCCTGTAGATCTACTAAAACGCTTATTTTTATTCCTTTTATTTTTTTGTGTCCATCGTAACCGATATTCCCCCTTTTTTAGCCGGAACATCCTTTGTATCAGTAAAGCAGTGAGAAAGACCTATTTTATTCAAATCGTAACCTTTGTTTAAAAGTTCATTGAAAATCTTCTGATAAATACCATGTTCACACAGATATAGATGGAATCTATGTACTGTTGACTTAGATCCATATTTAGCATGAAAGTACATGAGGATATCTTCCTCACGTGCTCTCTTCACCTTCTTTTTCCATTATCGCAAATATTTCACTAATTATTTTTATTCGTTCATCAACTGAGAATATTTCTGTCTCAACAATCTTCCTCTTTTGAATTTCTCCTTTTTGATATCCAGTTCCATCTTCGTATATCTCATCGTTTACGATAAGATGCCATATTATCGTTGCAATTTTCCTTGCCAAGGCAATAATTGCCTTGGAATGCCCAATTGACTTCTTTTTCCTGTTAAAAAACTCTTTTAACTTACTGTTATTCTTTCTTGCCGCTGCTTGAGAAATCTGCGTAAGAATCCATCTTGCTCCCTTTGATCCTCTCTTTGTGATTCTTCCGTTGTGGTATTTATCTGCAGATTGATACACATTAGGAACCAGACCAAGCCAGGAAGCAAGCTTATCTCCAGAAGAAAAATCCTTGAAATTGCCTATTTCAGCAAGTAAAATTGCCGCACCAAGTTCTCCTATACCTGGAACTGACATTAAAATCTCCATTTCTCGCTTATGCTTTTTATAAGCATAATTGAAAATTTCTTTCTCTAAAGCTTCGATCTCATCATCAATACTCTTTATGAGTTTCAGACAGATCTGAAGTCTGAATGCAGCACTTTGAGAGATTTCTCGATCAAGAATTT
>NZ_LMVP01000266.1 GCF_002287235.1 Methanosarcina spelaei | reverse complement strand
TCCCTTGAGAAAAGGATTTCTCTTCCATCCGGAGACCAAACTGGGTAATCAGATGCAGCATTGGATGCCACTTTTGTTAACTTCTCAGCTTCCAGGGTATCAGCTGCTACGATATTTGATGCCATAAATAATAATACAGTATAAATTATTGATAGATATAACACTCTTGGATTAATTTTCATTGTATTCCCCTCAATTCAACCAGTATAATTACTCTTATTTTCCTTAGTCTCAGTACTACCTTTTTGTTTCAATTGTAAAATTAAACACGGTTTTGAGACAGTCTGTTAATTATGCGTTTTCCATCTATTTCGTGAAAATTAACATTATCGGGCACACTCACTTATATATATTTAAATCTTACGATATTATTTATATAACCCTATAAAAAAAATAATAATTGGAAATTTGATTACAAAATGTAAAAAATAATACAAAAAAATAAAAATAAATAGTAATTTTTGATAAAATATGCACTATAAATGGAAAAATACAATCCGACTTTTGTAATTTTCCTTTTAATATTTTTTTTACGCGCTCCTTTTTTCTGAAAAATGTCCCTAACTACTCAAAAGTGTAATTTGAATCTTTTCCTACTTATTCGGTTTTTTGTCTTAATTTGGAACTTCCGGCAGCCATTTCCTTAAGCTCCAGTTGAGACAGTAACTGCAAATTTTCAAATAATTCTCCTAAAAACAACGACAGAAAAACTGTTATTTTTTGAAGGTACCTGCAAAAATCAGTTTAATCTAACAGACATAAATTAAGTGATGTAGCTCAACCTAATAGGCACAAGTTAAGTGATGTGAGTTCAGTTATTTGAACACAAATAAACGTAACTCTTAGGTCTGGCAAAACAAAGCAAGTTTAGCATTTTGACATGTCTGAAAAATAATCCCCCCATACCCTCTAGCTTTGACCTTTTATATCTTTTAATTCAAAATGTTCATTTTTTGGAAACCGTAATATATCCAGATATAGTTTTTGTGCTACTTCCTTTCGCATTCTTCACTGTTAAGCTAACAGTATATTTTCCTGCTTTACTGTATGTGTGTGCAGGACTCTTTGCTGTTGAATATGTTCCGTCTCCGAAGCTCCATTTCCATGAAGTAGGTAAACCTGCACTTTTGTCAGTAAACTGTACCTTCAATGGGGCTTTTCCTGAAGTTGGGGATGCAGAAAATGAAGCAACTGGTTTTACAGGAGCGGCATTTACAGTTATGTAATTCTTTATTGTTTTCGTACTTGTTCCAGCCGTATTCTTTACTGTTAAGCTAACAGTATATTTTCCTGCTTTACTGTAGGTATATGCAGGATTCTTCAATGTTGAAGTTTTTCCATCTCCAAAAGTCCACTTCCATGAAGTTGGACTATTGGTACTTTTATCAGTAAATGTTACTTTCAAAGGAGCATTTCCTGAGGTTGGAGATGCAGAAAATGAAGCAACTGGTTTTACAGGAGCGGCATTTACAGTT
>NZ_LMVP01000265.1 GCF_002287235.1 Methanosarcina spelaei | reverse complement strand
GTTCCGTCTCCAAAGTTCCATTTCCATTCTGTCGCATTTTTCGAAATATCGATAAATTGAACTGAAAGAGGGGCATAACCAGCAGTGACATTGCTGCTGAAATTTGCAACAGGGAGTACTGGTTCTGGTACTGGGACAGAACCTATAAACTGCCCGAAAGCAACTGGATAGTATCCTATATTTATCGTGGCTGTAACATTATTAGTTGTTGTGTTAATTACAGAGATGGTGCCACTGTAATAGTTCGCCACATATACTTTTGTTCCAACTGGGTTAACTGCAATTCCTTCCGGACCACTTCCTACAGGCACAGTGGCTGTAACCGTATTTGTTGCCGTATCAATTACAGAAACAGTGTCATTGTCAGAGTTTGTCACATATACCTTTGTCCCGTCGGGGTTAACAGCAATTTCCCAAGCCAAGTTTCCTACAGGCACAGTGGCTGTAACTTTGTTTGTCGTAGTGTCAATTACCGAGACATTATAATTATTAGTTACATACGCCTTTGTTCCTGTCGGGCTTACTGCAACTCCTGAAGGATATTCTACTACAGAAATAGTGGCTGCAACTTTATTTGTTGCTGTGTCAATTACAGAGACAGTATTACTATTATAGTTCACCGCATATACTTTTGTTCCATCCGGGTTAACAGCAACTCCCCAGGGATAGTTTCCTACAGACACCGTGGCTGTAACCTTATTTGTTGCTGTGTCGATAACAGAGACAGTATCACTGTTAGCGTTCGTTACATATACCCTTGTTCCAGTCGGGTTTACTGCAACTCCATCAGGATTGCTTCCTACAAGTACAGTTGCTGTAACCGTACTTGTAGCTGTATCAATTACAGAGATAGTGTTATCCCTATTGTTCGTCACATATACCTTTCCAGTCGGGTTTACTGCAACTCCATCAGGACTGCTTCCTACAGGTATAGTAGTTATAACAGTATCCATAGCTGTGTTAACTACCGAGACAGTGCTGTTCCAATTGTTCGTAATATATGCATATGACTCCGCTGGCGAAGCACTTTGTTCAGTAACTGCCGATGCCGCAGAAGAAACAAAAATTAAATATAAAATTACAGTTACTGATGCAAAAGCTATTGAATGTAGTTTTTTGTTGATTTTCATTATCCTACCTTTATTTAATTTATTTTTTTATAACAGAATAGTTATATTCTGGAACATATGTCAATTTTTAGCTTTCTCTTTGAATCTTACTTTTATAAAAATTCTTTAATTTTCGAAAGTTCACACCGGAAAAAGATTCCAGTATAAGTGAGTCTTGTATGGATTTCTCGACTCTTCAATGAAAAAAAACACAAAAAGAAGACATTAAGAATTTCAAATCAGCTTAAAAGAGTTAAAAATTTCTACATTGATACTAAGGCGTTGAAAAATTGTAAATCTACAAATAGCTTATAAATTCAGTCAAACAAGGCAAAAGGGCGGTTTTATTTCAGTCGAATACCCCGCTAGCTTGCTGCGGGGATGGAAACTTCCCCGGTAAC
>NZ_LMVP01000264.1 GCF_002287235.1 Methanosarcina spelaei | reverse complement strand
CTTGACTTGACAGTAAAGAACGCTGTAGGCAGGAACACGGTAACAAAAACGGAATATATAAAAGTGACAGCAAAGCCTGTTTCAAACTTTACCAGCAGTGTTACTTCAGGAAAAGCACCATTGAACGTTAAATTTACTGACACAAGCACAGGTACACCTTCTGGCTGGATCTGGGAGTTTGGAGACGGATCAAAGTCATTTGTCGAGAATCCAACTCATAAGTATTCCAAGGCAGGAACATATACAGTTAACTTGACAGTAAAGAATGCTGTAGGCAGGAACACGGTAACAAAAACGGAATATATAAAAGTGACAGCAAAGCCTGTTTCAAACTTTACCAGCAGTGTTACGTCCGGAAAAGCACCATTAAACGTTAAATTTACTGATACAAGCACAGGAACGCCTGCTGCATGGATCTGGGAGTTTGGAGACGGATCGAAGTCATTTGTCGAAAATCCGACTCATAAGTACAGTAAAGCAGGAACATATACTGTTAAGTTGACAGTAAAGAACGCCGTAGGCAGCAACACGGTAACAAAAACCGATTATATAAAAGTGACAGCAAAACCTGTTGCAAACTTCACAAGCAGTGTTACTTCAGGAAAGTCACCGTTGACGGTTGCTTTTACTGACACTAGTACAGGTTCACCAACCAAATGGAAATGGAACTTTGGAGACGGTGCATCGTCCACACTCCAGAATCCAAAGCATAAGTATTCCAAAGCAGGAAACTATACTGTCACGTTGACGGCAACAAATGCTGCAGGCAGCAGTACGACAACAAAAACAAATTATATGAAAGTGACAGCAGTCTAAAAACTGAATATATAATCTAAAACGATTAAATCCTTAATTGAAAAACGATAAAAGAGATCAAAGTGAATGGGTAGTGGGGGGAATTATTTATCAAATCTGGCAAAATAATCTTAGCCTTATTTGACTTGGGTTGAAAGCTAACCTTTAGTTTGTGGTTTTCAATAGCTTTATTAAACGTAACTATTCAGCCTATATAAAACAACATCAATAGCCATCTTTACTAAAACTCAATTGATAAATTTCTGTAAATCGATTTTCTTATAATGTTGGCGAATGACTGCGTTTCTTCCTTTTCCGTCTATTGTTTTTTGGATTCCACTATTTCACTAAAATCAATATCAATAGGCACGTTTGGATGGGCTGAATAGTTACAATTAAACAACTTTTGGTTTGTAGAACTCTTACATTGTAGAGTTTAATGAAGTGATTTCATGCATCTTAGGTTAAATGAGGAATCGTGACAAATTACCTCTATTTCCAGAATAGCTGGTCAATTTAACATATTATGAATGGAACAGGGCATCGATTTCATAGAAACAGGCCAAAGTTCGATCAGGATTAAGATGAAAAATTGATAGATAAGGCAAGAAAATTCCTTAACCGATGACCAATGAGGAAGAACTATATAACGAAATGGGAAAATTTATTACAAGGGAGCGCAGAGGGTCACGAATACCCCAACCTTTAGGTTGGGGAT
>NZ_LMVP01000263.1 GCF_002287235.1 Methanosarcina spelaei | reverse complement strand
GAAGACTGTAATTTTTATAACTGGAATCGTTCAGTTCATCAAGCCAGTAAACAGCTCTTTTCGAGCCCAGCAGAGCCATAGCATCAAGTCCGCGAGGGAAACCTCTGTTGTTTCCATATTCGGAAGCTCTATAGGTGAAAGGCAATTTCTCCTGACTTCCAGTGTACTCATTAGTATAAGAACCGATAAGCCTGGAGAAAATATAAGAATCAGGGATAAAACGCTGTCCCATGAACCTGAAGCCTTTTGTATCATCAAGGAGTTTATCGGCCTGCTCAGCCGTTAGAATGAGATCATGGGCTCCGCTTCCAGTACCGCCATAAATCTCCGGGCTCCGATATCCGGCAAGCTTCACTTTCAGCTCTTCTATTGTTGTTGTGTTAAAGTTCCTTGACCCGTTTCCAAACACCGATTCCATTGCTTCCGTATATTCGTAAGGTCCGAGATCATCAGAGATGCCCACATAAAAGGCAGTAATCATATAGATCCGGTTCCATTTATTGAAGAGATCGGGATAGTTTCCTAGCTGGGAAGTTATCAGGCCTGCCTGTGTAGTCTGGATGCGGGCATCTTTTGCAGGGTCTTCCGATTCGATCAATTTCTCGTTGAGCAGCATGCTCATTCTGCCGTGCCATATAAACGCCTTGAAATAGTTTTGCAGTACTTCAGAGCGAGTATAGTGACCACGCGGTATGTACTGAGAATAGTCTTCCTTATATTTGAAAATCGGAGAAAGTTCAAAACCCTGGTGAGCTTCGATAAGAGCAAGTTCGGCTTCAACGTCTTTTTTTACAAACTCAGGAATCACGAACTGATATTTCTCTTTTGCTGCAGGGTCAAAGTATACTCCTGCTTCAGGGCCGTAAGGATCCGTTATCTCCTTTATTTGTTCATCTCTGGGCTGGAGCAGGCTCAAAGCAACTGAGAAATAGGCTGCGTTTCTTTTTGCGGCTTCCTTCTCTTCCCCTGAAGCTCTATTATAATCCTCCACAGATGCATTAAGCAGGGCTTTATCAAGTCCCCACAAAAGGTCGTATAACTTATTTTGCTCGATCTGGCTCATACTGTCATCAAACTGGACATGGTAGAGGTGAAGAAGCGTATCCGAAGTTATGAAAATCAATTGCCCTTCGTTTTCAAGGCTGTTATACATAGCAGTAATATCATCTTCCTTTGGATTGTAAGGGTTGGAAATAACAACAAATCCGTTTTCTTTCAGTTTCTCTTGAGCTGCTTCATCGGTCAGAAATTTATGAGAGAACTTTCCATAATTAGTAATATCGGATTCTTGCAAGGGAAGTTCATACTGTGGAGCTTTTAGTTCTATATCAAGAGCATCAAGACTGTAATTCCCTGCAAGTGATGAGTTCTCAGCCTCAAAACCGGAAAGATTTACTGCTTCGGTTTTCAGATGACCGGTTGAAGTGTTTCCGTCACTGTTCACTTCTTTGGTCGTTTCGGTTCCGTTTTTTTCATTTAAACCGGAACTTTGTTCCAGGCATCCTCCTGTAAAAAGG
>NZ_LMVP01000262.1 GCF_002287235.1 Methanosarcina spelaei | reverse complement strand
AAACTAACAAAGCTCACCATAAAAGTTCCAGTAACTGTTCAGAAAAGCTTTCAGCTTTTCTTTATGATACGGAACCATTGACCTTAATTTCTTGTAGTTTCTACCGTCATGAATCCAACAAAGAGCATGGTGATATGCAATTTGCCTGAACTGACGTGCATCATCACTTAAAAGTGTGATAACCACAGGTATGTCTATACTTTGTATTAACAGGCTTTATGTATATATCCTGAATTATTACGTCTCTATAACCTTTAGGATATGCATCACTGGGTAAAATGGATATGTCAACTTTACATGTTTCAGTTCGATGAACCTCTATTTTATCCAGTTTAGATTTAGGCTCTTTATCCTATGGGAGCTTTCTATTTCTTCTCTCTTTTTCAGAAGAAATGTCTTCATTCTTTTTAGAGCCACGAATCTTAGGTTTGGCTTTTTCACCTTTTAGTAAGTTGATTTCATCTCGAAGCTTCTGGTTCTCTGCCTTGAGAAACTCAATCTCTTCGTTCTGTTGTTCAATTATAGAAAACAAAATACGAAAAGCTTTGGCATATCTTTCATCTTCAATTTTATCAGTATTGATGTTCAGTGAGGAAAGCAACTGTTTTAAAGCTTCAAGTTCCATTTTTCTACTCCAAGAGATGATAAGAGAAAATGGAACAACTGATATATTTTTATGTAGTTGAAAATCCATTAAATTTGAAGAGTATACTTTATTTTTTCTAATTGAAAGAGATATTGTTAGCCTGCAGGGTAACAATAATTAGCCAAAAATATTTATTTGGAAAGATAGTTCTAATATTAATTTCTCTAATTAAGTTTTCCTGAAAAATCCTACAACTTTCGGGAAAAAACATCCTCTAACCCGACGCTGCTGTTCATATTCAGCTAAGACCTAAGTACCCAAACTGTAATATTTTCATGTTAAAACTTGTATCCAAAATGATAATAAATTTCTGGACTAAAGTCAAGAATCATTATATGTATTAAATCCAAAGTTGTGTATGAAAATTTTACCAGATGGCAGATGGCAAGGTTGCAGGATAAAACTCATGATACTAAAAAATCTTAAGTCATTAAATCCCAATAATTCGCTTGGTCTGGCGCTTCTAAAAGTTCCGAAACCCGATCTGTAATCTTCGTAAAACTCGAAGTTAGGTTGGACTCCCCGCCCAGATCAACCGTCAACCCTATGAAAATACAGGAGGTCATTAAAAATGAAAAAATGAAAGTGCTTATTTTTCTTTACACAGCTCTTAACCTGAAATTTTTCCTGAAAACTTGAAGTCAGGGATATTATCCAGTAAATTTTTTAAAGTATCTTTAAATTTTACTGAAAGAGTAGGTTTAAACTTGATTTTAGAGTTGTGCTTTTTGCAATGAATACTTTTCCAGATTCTAGAGACGCATAAAAGCGATATTTTCTATCCGTCACTACAAATTTACAAAATTTACATGAGATAGGTTGATCCCTAAACCCGTAAGAATAAAACAAAAAGAAAATCCAGCCGCTTCTGCTTTCTTCA
>NZ_LMVP01000261.1 GCF_002287235.1 Methanosarcina spelaei | reverse complement strand
TAAATAATATTAAGTAGTTAAATAATATTAAGTAGTTAAATAATATTAAGTAGTTGAATAATACTGAGTAGTTGAATAATAGTAAATAGTTGATATAAGTATATTATTATGTTAATTCTATCTAAAATCTTTTAGGTCATTATATAAAAGACTTATAAAAGACTTACACTCATTTGAATCTCTGATGAACATCCAGTTTGTTTGTATTACTCTTAATGTGTATACTTCTTTTGATTTTAGTCTCTCAATCATCTTATTTATGCCTGGTTTACATCTTATTTTTGATAGGAGTTTTGACACAATATCACACTAGTAATTTTGATCTGGAACTTCAAACCATACGATCAAGTTTTCAATGAGGACTATATGCTTTTAATAAGACTATGTGTTTTTAATATGACCATATACATTTAATATTGTTGGTAAGTCCTGATTAATCGTAAGTTACATAATTAGTGATTATTTACAATATATTAATTTGTCAAGCACCTTTATCCTGAATAGTGCAGAAGGAATATATTCAGAAATAATATCCTTCAAAACTTCAAACTCTGGAATTGACTCATTAAAAACTGAATGAATTCTAATTAAGTTATCCTTTATATGAATTTTTATTTTTTTGTTGAATAGTTACGACAAAAATACCTTTAATAAATGCCTTTAAGAAGAATATTTACCCTGTATTTTGTGTTTTTTAATTTTAAAAATATAAAGCATGCAAATGTAAAGGATAAATAAAAAACCTTTGTTTTTGGGCGAAAAGATATTATGCCAGTACCGCAGGACCTTATGTCAATATTGCAGAATTCTATGTCAACAGCAGACTCAAGGCGATAGATATGAAATATAGTACTGTTATTTTTGATTTTGATTACACATTGGCCGATGCAACGAGTGGCATTGTGTCAAGTTTCAACTACGCCTTCAATAAACTGGGCATTCCCTCCTCTGACCGTGAAAGTATAAGAAGAACCGTCGGATTACCACTCGACAAAGCATTTATTCAGCTAACTAATAACGAAAATGAAGTTTTGATAAATCGTTTTCTCAGTTTTTTTCGGGAAAAGGCTAATGAGGTAATGTCCAGAGAAACCATGCTGTATGCCGATACAGTAACCACATTAGAGAGATTAAAACAAAACGGACTCAGTACAGGCATAGTAACCACAAAATATCATTTTAGAATAGTTGAGGCTTTGAAGATGCACGGTGCCCTGGATTTAATAGATATTATTGTTGGAGGAGAGGATGTTAAAGTCCCCAAACCTTCTCCTGAAGGATTACTGTTTGCTATTGACAGCCTTAACGAACAACTTGATAATGTGCTATACATTGGAGATAGTCTAATAGACGCTAAAACAGCTCTGGCAGCAAATGTTGATTTTGCAGCAGTCACCACAGGAACAACAACAGAAACTGAGTTTTTTCGATATCCTTACGTGAAAGTAGTAAAGAATTTGTCAGAATTTTTTAATAAATAAAAACTATTTCGTTACTATTCAGGTAGCCTTTTTAGGGCTACACAATTTTTCCTCTTTTCGAGGAA
>NZ_LMVP01000260.1 GCF_002287235.1 Methanosarcina spelaei | reverse complement strand
TGGGGCGACGGCTTATACGAGACATTAGATAATATATTGAACAATCAATATATCTGTTTTATGGATTAACATCAAAATCTAAGCACTAGCACTTGTTTTTGTACTTAAATCAACAATTTTCAAATCACTAAAACCTAAAAACAGCCAGTTGTTACTTATAAGAACGATCCAACTTTCATCTATAATTTTTGTTAACTATACAGTAGAATAATAAAGACACCGCAGACATTTTGGAATAGGACTTACCATTTAAATTGTAAAGCAGGAGCATTAACCGTTAAATGTATAATATAAATTTAATCAGTAACGGTTGTTACATTTGATTTTACGCATCGAGTGTGTAAGTCCTGTAGATAAAATCATACATTTAAGGTCAATTTGTATCTTGATGTTTGAATTTTGGAACCCGCTCTGATAAATCATACAGATAGATAGAACCTAACTCCCAGTTCATCTCACCAGCTTCGTGAGAGTCTGCATACACAACTTTATTATTATATACATAGGGTGCATATGCACAACCGCAACTTGTAATACGGGTTGTCTTTCTAGTAAATTTATCGTACACATAAATGTCGTTTGCATTGATGTATACAACGCGGTTACCATAAATTGCCGGTTCAATTGCTGATCCGCTCTTTGTGATCTGTATGGTCTTGTGTATGGAAATGTCACGCATGTAAATGTCACTTTTTTCATCTGATCCACTTTGCCAGACAACGAGATTTCCATAGATATCAAGGTTACTCACTGAGTCACTTGCACTTGTGGTACTTACTTTCTTTGATGGTATATCATAGATATAAATTATCGAGGGGTTATCTGCTCTCACCCATACAACTTTATTACCAGATATAGCTGTTTTATAATCAGCGTTAATTTCACCGGTGATTTTAGTTTCTTTCTTAGTTGTTATATTGTATATGTATAAACTATGCAGTGTGTATGGTTCATCTTGCAACCATTTTATTCTTTCATACACGATATTATTTCCATAAATATCTGGATGATAAGCTTCTGTTATATGTACTAATTTTTTTGTTGATGTATCATATAGCGAAACTCCATCATCTCCATTCTGCCAGACAACTCTATTTCCATATATCTCCATATTACTTTCCACTCTGTCATCTGGTACATTCAACTCTTTTCCAATAGACAGATCATAGATATGTGGAACATTTGTAGAAGTTTCATACCACGTTACCAGATTACCGTAAATAGCGGTGCTTACCACTAATCGCTGATCTGGAACAATTTTCTTTTCCTCTCCTGCTTGTGCAACTGATATTGAACCTATCAAGCACACCAAAACAGATACCGTAAGTAGAACTTCTTTTCTCATAACTTCCCCCACTTAATATTGATCTCCATAACAATAATTTATAGAATTCTCTAAATTAATCCATAAGTTGTTCTATAAATAGATAAATTTGCCTCTATAAAATTGAATAGGTAACAAGGATTTGGAGTTTTGTTACTTGTCAATTTTCTATTAAGGAATGATTCAAATATAACTTCAATTTTTTACCTGTGGAATTGCTCTATAATTC
>NZ_LMVP01000259.1 GCF_002287235.1 Methanosarcina spelaei | reverse complement strand
TGGAAGAGGTAGCGTAATGGCGCGATTCATAGTATAGCTTCTTGTCGCACCTGCGGAAAGTGAGCAGTATAATAAGGATGCGAGTATTACTCCATTATATCATGTATTAAACTCCTCAATGATTATGAATCTACAAAATAATTTCAGGATACAAAACATATAAAAAGGTCGCTCAAGCGCGAAAGGGTACTATGCAAACGTGAAAGGAAATGTAAAAGATCCTGTGGAAAATCACAAGAATGCTGCAAACTTCGGCGAGATTGTCTCAGAGCTGCATGAGCTAAAATATCCGGAATAACATCAACCTTTTGAGATAAAAAATTAGTTGTTTTCCAGATTTTGGCAGCATGTCGAATTTTCTACACAATAACTTCTTGATATTTGTGATTTTATATAACTTTTGATATGCTACCAAGACCTTTGATATGTACACACATGCGTACCATTTGCAAAAAATGAATTGCTTTTTTCCTTCTGTTTGGATTATTTATAGTTTCATTGCAATATATAAATTACAAAATTTATCTTTATCTTTAATAGGGGGATATTAAATGATACATTTATGGGAGTATGATTCTCGCAGGATTGATGGTTTTAACACGCCACAACAAATGAGCGACCTTGAAAGAATCGGAAACGAAGGCTGGGAACTGGTTTTTATCAAGAGTGATATTGATGAAGAAGGAAGGGTAACTGCTATTTTCAAACGGGCAAAGCTCGAGACGATATCTTTATAACTTTATTTTTATCGCATTATTTTTATCACTTTTTGTGCAATCCACATTGAATTAAGCATTTTGTCTTTTTTTCAAAAACTAAATTTTGAAGAGCAGAAGATATTTTCATGGCATATTAATGCTTATCCTGCTTTCGGCAGGTCGACATAAAAATTCATTCAATTTTTCTATTGATATCGTTTTTTTCAGAACTATTTAAATTAAATTTAAATTAAAAATTACTAAATGTTAACCATAACATTATTAATATATATTTGTAACAAAAGGAGAGAAACGACAAATCAGAATAGATATCTAGTCCTCATGATACTGATTTTTAACTGAAACTACAAAAACTAATGATGAAGAATATTTAAGTGTTAGAATGTGCTTGCTGCCGAATGTAGGCTTATAGTTCAAGGCCGATAATTGCATAGGTAGGACTTACGCGGTTGAACTGAGAAACCGATAGCATTAAACCTTCAACTATCTAAAACACTGACTATCTAACACTGAACCAGTCACAACGCTAAATGTTCTTGATTTTATACCTCAAGTGCGTAAGTCCTAGTCTTTTCTCATTAGAAATTGCAGTCTTTCCTGCTGAAATTCGGATGTATTTTTGTCAATTCAAGGTTTGAAATATTTTTCCTTTTCTTTCATTTCTAGTTCCTTTTGTTTCTTCAACAGTTCTCTTAATGTTGGTGGAACTGGGCACATACTTGCAAGTTTTTTGTTATCCATAATGTATGTAGGCTTTTTTTCTATTTTTACGTATCCTCTTCAAATTTAAGGGATTTTCAACCGCATAAAAAATATAATAGTTTTTCCATTTTCCCTTATCATATTTTG
>NZ_LMVP01000258.1 GCF_002287235.1 Methanosarcina spelaei | reverse complement strand
GCAGGAAGGTTGTACTAGATTTGGTTTTAAAAACCTTTCCAAAACTAATCAGTGAATTGCCATCGAAGGCTTAAATATGACTTTGATCACGGATGCAAAATTAAGCACATTAGACGTTTCAGCTAAATGCGTGTTTTAGAGAGTTGAAGGTCTAAAGCATACTATTTTTCAGTTCAACCGCGTAAGTCCTATGATATTAAGAATCAATTATTCATTTGATTTTATATAATTTATTATTATATTAATTATATTCATACCTGTTATCTAAAAAGAAAAATTTATGAGATGTTTGTATGCCAGACTCAGAAACGGAAAAATTAGGCTTCGCAGAATATCTTGAATTTGATATGGAAAAGGCTCGCAAGGACATAGTAGAGTTTGTGAAAAATGAAGTAATAAAATTTAGAAAGGATGGAGTAGTGTTTGGCCTTTCTGGTGGGCTGGACTCTTCAACAGTTGCGTACCTGTGTGTAGAGGCACTGGGAAAGGATAAGGTTTATGGCCTTATACTGCCCGATCGAGACACTAACCCACAGAACACTGATGACGGTATGAACTTGGCTAAGAGCCTCGGCATACCCCATGAAAAGATCGTTATCTCACCTTTTTTAAAAGAGCTGGGTGCGTACAACGTCATTTCTAAAGAAAAGGCATCGGACAGGGAAGCCTTAGAGCAGATGGCTGCCCACAATTCAATAATTACTGAAGGGGAATTGCCTTCAACAGAGCACTTCAACCCAACGGCAACAGTCGGTGCATCATCCTTATCTGCTAAGGACTTTATGGCTGTGGGGGGAGCAAAAACACACGTAAGGATGACGGTATTGTATTTCCATGCCACCCTCAAGAATTACCTGCTGGTGGGCACCGATGACAGGTCCGAATTAAATCTCGGCGTGTACGACCGGTATGGTGATGGTGCCTGTGACATTTCTATCTTGTCGCATCTATATAAAACACAGATAAAGCAGCTGGCAAAACATATTGGGGTACCTGATCACATCGTAAACAAAACATCTTCTGCTGACCTTTTTGGAATGGGCATGCCTAACGAAAGGTTAATTGGTTTATCTTATCTAAAGTTGGATGACATTCTCTGTGGAATCAGGAAGACCGGGCTTAGTGATGAAGATATTGCCAGCATGGCGGAAGTGAAACCGTCTATAGTAAAATCTGTAAGGAAAGGACTAGAAGATGCTGCCTTTGTTGCAAGCTTGCCGGTATCATTGCCTTCACTCTAAATATGATAGAATTTTCATCCTAAAAATAATAGGATTTACATGATTGCATATACATGATAATCGGTTCCGTTGCAAAAATTTTCTCCTCGTACTTTGAGGCTATTATTGATACCTTTATGTACTATCCTAGATTAGGCAGGTCGACATTTCATTTTTGATCATTTTTGAAGATAGCGATTTTGAAATGATGATCCCTTATTGTATGCAGTTATGAGGTTTACATCTGATCCAAATATAATCTCTCATGCTAAAACTTTAATGGAAAAATGAGTTAGTGTTTATATGTGTCGTGGGAGTTGAGCCACACGTTAACCAGCTTTAAATCTAA
>NZ_LMVP01000257.1 GCF_002287235.1 Methanosarcina spelaei | reverse complement strand
TAGGTTAATGGTGGAGTGTCTTAGGTAAATCGATGGGGAGAATACATGAGGAAGAGATTTTTTAGCGAAGTACTGAAGTTAATTAAATCCATTTCTTCTTTTTGGGAAGTCCTGGATGTATTAATTAGTGAGCTCATCCCAAAACCAATATCATTCCCAAATATATCATACAATTTTCATATTAAAAATTAGAGTGATTATTCAAAATTCAAGGTTTTGGGATAGGCTCAGTGAAAACGTTCAAATAAATAGGTGAAAATATCTCCCTGTAACAACAATGAATTATAAAGAAGGGATGAATCTACGACTGAAAATCTGAAAAAAGCCCTCCTGCAGAAATGCGAAAGTATGGATATACCCGTGGTTGGGGTTGCCGGTGTTGAGAGATGGAATAACCCTCCTTTTTTACCGTGGATGCCTGAAGAATTCTATCCTCAGTCAATATATCCTGAAGCAAAATCAGTGATAGTTATCGGATTGCCGGTACCCCTACCGGTGTTGGAAACTTCCCCCTCTTTATACTACCGCGAATTGTACAATACTGTAAACACCTTACTGGATCAGTACACATATAGACTTGCTAACTTCCTGACCGAGAGAGGATACCCGTCTATTTTCATACCTAGAGATGGGTACGGAAGCATTCAGGTACTCCTGGAAAATCCCATTGCCTTCTTTTCTCATAGACATGCTGCTTTACTCGCTGGATTGGGCACTTTTGGGGTAAATAACACTATTATTACGCCTCAATATGGCCCCAGAGTCCGCTTTGGTTCAATTCTGTCCACAGCCGAGCTTCCTCCGGATCCGATATTGGAGACTGAACTTTGCACTCGCTGTATGCGTTGTGTAAAAATGTGTCCATCAAACGCTCTTAATAAGGAAAATTATCCCAGCGGATTGACAGATAAAAAAGCCTGTTCCTCTTATAGCGCTGAATTAAACAAGCGTCACATTTCACCGTGTGGTATATGTATCAAGGTGTGTCCAGTAGGAAATGATAGAGTAGTATATAATAGGGAAAATAATTCAATATACGTAGATGAAAATCTTTTTGCCAATCACCATAAAGCCTGGAAGCATGTTAGATCTTATGGCGGAAAATTATAGGTTATGTCTTAATTATTGTAACACTATTACGACAAACTTTTGGTAAAATAAGCAACACTATACGATTTTTCGACTTCTGAAGTTATGTTATTAATTTTGGCACCTTAATTCAATTAATGTTTGTTCCTTATTTAAAGTTCATTATGTATTATATTATTTAAATATTAATATCTACATAAAATCTCTGAAATCGGGACTTTTTTTCTGAGTTTTTGATTGATTACAGTCAATTGCAAGCGTAATTAGTGTTAACTTCGGCAATTTAAAAGTCACAGATTGACTCATAAAAGACGAAAGGAAGGTAATCAGTATGATAAACAATATCAAGCGCCACGTTCAGTATCTATGCATCATATTGTTGCTGTTGACCTGCTGTGTGCACGCTGCGCAGAACGAAGATCATCACGTCAAGAATATTGTTCTGGTTCATGGCGCCTGGGTAGATGGTTCCGGCTGGAAAGGAGTTTATGACATTCTTGTCAGGGATGGCTACAACGTCAGCATCGTCCAGGAGCCCGAGACTTCATTCCAGGAAGATGTCAACGCTACGAAGCACGTCCTTGCTCTACAAGACGGACCGTGCATTCTTGTCGGTCACAGCTATGGAGGGTCCGTAATTACGGAAGCAGGAAATGATCCGTCGGTTGTCGGTTTGGTATATATTGCGGCTCATATGCCAGATGCTGGAGAGAGTGAGGCTATTGACGGAAAGCTCTTCCCAAGTGATCTTAGTAAGTCTACCGCTATAAAAAAGACAGTAGATGGTTTTGACTACCTTGACCCCGCGCAGTTTCATGAGTATTTCGCAGCCGACCTACCTGCAGAGCAAGCCGCTTTCATGGCGCGTTCGCAGGTGCTGATCGCCGATGCCAATTTTAAAACAGCCATTACCACACCTGCATGGAGAAGTAAACCGAGCTGGATGTTGGTGCCGACAAAAGACAGAACAATCAACCCCGACCTTGAAAGGTGGTATGCTGCACGGGGTAACAGCCAGACTGTCGAAGTCCCAGGTGCCAGCCACTCGGTCTACATCTCCAGGCCGAAGGAAGTTGCAGCTCTGATCGAAGAAGCTGCATCGCATGCTCGGGATAGAAAGTGCGTTGCGACCGTCAAATAATAAAAAAGCAATATTCTGGCTCTGGAAAAGTAAAGGAAGGTAAAAAAATGACTATCACAGCCACAAAACCGTTTTGTGATGGAATTGTTCCAGACAATCTCGCCAAATGCTGCAAGCGTTTCCTCGGTCCCTGCAAAGGTGCAATTTTTAGCCACTACACAGGGGCTACAACACTATTATGACGTCTCATGACGTCTCGCTCGGAATCAAGTAGGGACCCTTGTCACTGGGAGAACTAAGGTGACTTATTTTCGGAAACCTAGGATCTACTGAACAGCCGTTTCCAACGTATATTCAGAAAAATATTTGATATGTAATTGGCCTGCAGGAAGCATCGGTTGTCGCGATGGCCGATAGGTTCTCGCAGGCGATAAACAAACCCTTACTTGTGAATTTATATACATCCGCCGGCACTGGTAATGGAATGGGGAGCATCATGACTGCCCATCAAAACAAAATGCTGCTGATCATTACCCCTATTTTTGCCATAAGCCCAGTGAAAATGCAGTGTTTACGTCTTCTACTGGCATTTTAACTTTTTTATCATTTTGCAGGTAGTAATCAGACTGAACCATTAGTTGTTTGTGCTCTACCCCTTCGTCCCTAAACAGTTGCACATTGCATTTACTGCCATTTCGTCACAGGCATTTGAAACCAGGATATAGATCCTGTATGTCATTCTTTGTGTGAACAATCTACTCACCTTATCCTGAAGACTATTGTCCTCACCTTTTTCAGCATAATATTTCTCTGCACTTGTCATGACCTTATTGCAATACCTTCAAGCAGGAAAAAAGCCTTTTTAGCATTACTATCGCCATCACCAAAGAATTTCTTCTTCTTTGCAAAATAGTTTTCAACCGGACTGTATTTTTGTTCCATTTTATCACTTCACATTGCTAATTTTTAATCAAACTCATTAATACTGCGGCACCTTTATGTAATATTGGTTGAAAAACGCAATCAAGAAACTTTGGATAAGTTGATAGAAGAGAGTTAAAAAGGAATAATATAATTGGACTGGAAACAAAAGTGTAGAATTAATAATCACGAAAAGTCTACCGTGGAAACCTGTACCTCTCAAAATAGCCTCGTATGTTGGCTCTGTATTCCTCTGAGCCAAGGCTTTTCCTGAGTCAGATGTAATATGATTACCTTTGGATTTCTTAATACACATTTTTGGTAGGATATATAAAAACATCTAGCGATCGGAAATATTAAATATCTAAATGTTAGATACCTAACTATTAGGTGACTAACAATGGATAAAAACAATGGAAATAAAATACTTTGGATAATTCTTGCTGTTATATTGGTTGCTGATGTTATGGATATGTTAGATTCAACGGTGACTAATATCGCGGCCCCTTCAATCTCACAAACACTACATGGCGGCCAAATGCTAATGCAATGGCTAGGAGCAGCCTACGCGCTCGCAATGGGAGTATTTTTAATTATCGGAGGACGGTTGGGTGACAAGTATGGACAGCGGAAACTTTTCTTAATAGGCATGGCAGGTTTCACAGTTTCTTCTTTGAGTTGTGGTCTTTCTATTAATCCAATGATGATCATCATTTCCAGACTTGCTCAGGGAGCATTTGGAGCGATGATGATCCCTCAAGGTATGGCAATAATGGTTGAAAATTTTCCACGTGACATGCTTACTAAAGCTTTCGCTTTTTTTGGACCTGTTATAAGTATATCTATAGTGCTTGGTCCAATTTTTGCTGGTTTCTTGATTAAAGCAGATATTTTACATACAGGCTGGCGTTCAATATTTCTGATTAATGTTTTTCTCGGAGTTATAGGTTTTATCATCGCATACCAAGTTCTTCCAAAGAATAACGGAGATCGTTCCATTAATTTAGATTTTCTTGGATCAGGATTTCTCGGAGGTTTGATGTTCTTTTTACTGTATGGATTAATTGAGGGTTCGAATAATGGTTGGAGTGCAATTTCCCTGTTTTCGATTGGAATGGGCGCATTATTCCTTTGTCTTTTTGCTTGGCGACAAACGACGGAAACACATCCCTTAATCAAACCTTCGTTATTAAAAAATCGAGGTTTCACAGCCGGGCTTACTCTTGGTTTAGTATATTTTGCTGTTGTAAGCGGTCTTAATTATATAATTTCTATTTTCCTACAATTAGGCTTGGGAGCATCTCCATTTGAAGCTTCTCTTGAAATGAGCCCTTTAGCAATTGGAGTGATCATATCATCAATAATAGTGCCTAAGCTTATCAATAAGTTAGGAAGAGAAGTCATTTCGATTGGGCTTTTTACAACAGCTGTGGGGTTGTTTCTCTTCTACGTTTTAGTTAATCAAGCAGTTACGATTACTCTATGGAGCCTTTTTCCATCAATCTTTATAATTGGATTTGGTATGGGCTTTTGTATTGGAACATTATTTGATTTCGCCATTGGCGATATTTCTCCAGATGAAGCTGGTAGCGCCAGCGGTTCTTTGAGTGCTGTCCAGCAATTATCGGGAGGTATAGGAATTGCAGCTGTAACTTCTGTATTTTTTTTATCAACCAAGTCGGAAGGATTTGTTTATTCGATGCTGCTAAGTTTGATATTAATTATTGTGGCGATGGCAGCATGTTTCGCAATTGTACGTTTTCTCCCTCAAAAAAGAGGTGAAGCACAACATTAACGAAAAACACTTATTAACAAAACATGACCATAGATTTTTCATTATGGAGGTTAGAAATGACAACAGATGATCATAAATATCCTTATCATTTTTATTTAAGAAATTCAGTTTATAAAATTATGATGCAGGTCGATAGTAACCTGACGCAGTATGATATAACTAATCAACAAGCAAGAGTTGTTGGTTTTATTGGTGAAAAACAAGAAGAAGGAATTACTGTTTATCAAAAAGATATTGAGTCGTATATGGGTATTACTGGCGCTTCAGTTTCAAACTTATTGCGTGGACTTGAAAAAAAAGGATTTATTGAGAGAATAAGGAGTGCATCTGATGATAGAGCTAAAGAATTATCTCTTACCTTAAAAGGGAGAGAGTTGATCGCTACGTTTAATTCGGTTTTTAGTGAGACAGAGAATAGAATTGTACAAGGAATGACAGCGGAACAGAAAAAACTGTTTTTAGAGCTTTTAAAAATAGTCGTCCATAATTTTGATGGTTAACCAGATTTGAGTGGAGTTGATAATATTTCATCAGAAAAAATCTGGGAACGGGAACAAAATAATTCTCGTTAAGAGAACTAATCCGAACTCGGACCCTGAACATGAGCAGCACCTTTTCCAAAAACTAAGTGGCACTAGCGAAAATTGTATAATATAGTTTTTGGCCCCTAAATGTACCATACAGTTCTTTTACTACCTGCATAAAAGCTCAATAAATCCATTATAAATTGAAAATCAATAGCCGGAAATCATGAAATCTGAAAATTTACTGCTGATAGTGGGCTTGAAAACCGTATATCCAGTCTTTCCGATAAGGTTTTGTTGTCACAGATTTATCGTAAAAAAGGAAAATGCATTATTTACTCAGTCAATAATTCGCAGTCCAGGCAGGAACTCATGCTTCTTGAAGAGTCTCAGGAATCCCCCATTTACAAAACAATAAGAATAGTCTAATTGACCTGATTAAGAGCTATCTACCTGTAAACCCTGTTCATTTGAGCATTATAACATATTTACTCTGGTAAATAAAACTAAGTGCTCATATTATATTCAGTTGAGTATTATATTCAGTTGAGTATTATATTCAGTTGAGTATTATATTCAGTTGATTTTAGATATCAAATTTGGATATTAGAATCATAATGAAATATATAATATAACTATTCAGCCTATGTGAAACAGAATCTATAACCATCTTTATTAAAATTCAATCAACAAATTTCTGTAAATTGATTTTCTTAATTTGTTGGCAATTGACTGCATTTCTTCCTTTTCCGCAGGTTATTTCTTGGATTCCTCGCTTTCACTAAAATCAATATCCATAGACATGTTTGGATAGGCTGAATAGTTACTGTAACTAATACGTTTGGATAGCTGAATAGTTACTATAATTAATTCGATTGATTGAGTTGCAGATGATACCACTTATGCTGCATAGTTTTATTTTCACCTATAGCGAAAATATCGATACGTTGTGACTCCCACGAGACGGCTGCAGGAGCAGAATACAATTCTCCGCCTCTACAGATCCATTCATGCCAGGAACCGTCATACCATTTATGCTTCAGTGCATTATAATCCCCTCCAACTGCGAAACAATCCAACCGATAAGGTGCCCAGGAGGAGGTAGCTACACCGTCAGTAAATTCTCCACCTAGACTTTCCCAGTCATACCAGGTGTCATTAAATGACTTATGCTGCATAGATTTGTCTTTACCTAAAGCGAAAACATCGATACGACGTGAATCGGACGAAACGGCTGCAGGGGCAGAGTACAGTTCACCGCCCAGATCTTCCCAGTCATGCCAGGAGCCATCAAACGATTTATGCTGCAGTGTCCGATCAGTTCCAACTGAGAAACAGTCCAACCGACCGGGTGCCCAGGAAGAGACAGCTACACCGTCAGTAAGTTCGCCACCCAGATCTTCCCACTTGCTCCAGACTGGAGAAAAATTTTGTGGCGCAACGTCGTCAGCAGTTGAAACAGGATCAGCACCTGCTATTGCACCTGATAGTGTCAATGCAAATAAGATTGCAAGCAAAATAACCAATGTGTTTTTGATTTGTCCTTTCATCCTATACATTCCCGAATTTATAGTTCAATCTTATAAAGTTTGACAGTATCACGAATTTGCTGTAAATTTTAAATTAAATTTTCGTACACGGCGATGGAAATAAATTTACGATATAGAATTTTGACTCATTAACTTTTTAAATGTATGATTTTACAGAAAATCGGCATACTGCCAGAACTCCAGGGTATTTTGTCCCAGTATTTTTAAAAAGTAACTTCCTATATTGTATTAAAATATGAATATTAATAATTTGTTATTTATCTTTCTAAATTTATGTTAATATATATTTTTGAAGTTGTGGTGCAAAAAATCCGGTTTTAATCCAAAATTAGTGTGAATCATCACAATTAGGAAAGTTAATCCACTTCATTCCCGGAAAATTAGCGCACAAAGGCAAAAATAATATATTGAATTGCAGAAATATGATTTTCTTACTGCAGCCCTTCATCTAACCATCTACTAAATATTCAATAGAAAACCGGAGAATAATCCCATTTTTTAGCATAAAAGCACTATGACTTGAAAAAGTACTTTCTATTGGTAATTTATCATATAATCCTATAAAACCTTAGTTTGACGGTATAAAATAAATTTACTGACAAGCTTCAATTTTTTTGTCAATAATCAATTGACAGTGTTCATAAATTTTGTAAAATTAACTCTGATTTTCCAGCTTCACAATCACTATAAGGTAAATTTATAGAGATTTTAGCCATATTTTATCACTTTTGGCACCTGACTTTTTTAGATAATGTCTATATTTTATCTGAGATTCATGCTATCTGTCGAATTTTATACCAAGAATTTGGTCAAAAATCATAAAAATAACCATCAAGAGAAAGAGAATCATCTGTCAAATAAAATCGTAAAAAATTAGCAAAAATCTTTAAGGCAGAAAAAGCCAAAGGTATGATTAGAAGATAAGGAGCATGACAATGGAAGAAATAACAATCCACGAATTTGATTTTGACCTCATCAATGAATTTTTCACAGAGCTTGAACGGCAGGGACCCGGCAGCCCCGAAGAAACCATCAGGGCATTAAGTTTTATCGGAAATCTTTCAAACAAAACAAAAATTGCCGATTTAGGCTGCGGCACAGGCTTTCAAACAATAGTTCTGGCACAAAATACAGAAGCAACCATCACCGCCCTCGACCTTTACGCCGGCTCGATTGATAAACTTAATGCAACAGCCGGAAAACTTGGTTTGCAGAACAGGGTAAAAGGCATTGTCGGTTCAATGGATAATTTGCCGTTTCAGAATGACGAATTTGATCTTATATGGTCTGAGGGGGCTATTGCCAATATAGGTTTTGAAAAAGGCTTGAATCACTGGAAAAGCTTCCTCAAAAAAGATGGTTATATTGCCGTAACATATGAGTCATGGTTTACCGATAAACGCCCCACTGAAATTGAGAAGTGGTGGTTGGACGCAGTTCCTGAAATTGGCACAATAGGGCATAATATTTCCATCATGCAAAAAACAGGTTATATTCCTGTTGCCGCATTTACGCTACCTGAAAATTGTTGGATAGACAATTATTTTATTCCGCAAAAAGCAAGGCAAGAGGAATTCTTGAAAAAACATGCGGGAAATAAAACCGTTGAGGATATGATTGCATTTATGAGGCGTGAGGCAGACTTGTATTCAAAATACAAACAGTACTATGGATATGTATTTTATATTGGGAAAAAGATGTAAAATAATAACGGTTTACGCTGCCACTTCGTATACCAGACCAGAAACTGCTTAGCTGCCATTGGATGGCTTAACTAAACTCTAATGACTTGAGCAATTTTTGTGCAAAATCTGTTTTTACTTTCGATGCAACATTTAGTAAAATCCCCTCAATCTACTTTCCTTTTAAGCTATTTTTCCCCTCAAGTCACTCTCCTCTCAGACTACTTTTATCTCTTTTTCCAGCTTCTTCATCATTTCCCTTACCTGGATTGCCCGTTCGAAGTCCAGCCTGTCGGCAGCTTCCCTCATTTCGGTTTCCAGTTCGATAATCATATTGGGAATATCGGTTTTAGGGATGTGTTTGGTGTCGGTGATATCCACGACTTTTTCTCTAATGGGTTTCCTGATAGTTGTCGGAACGATTCCGTGTTCCGTATTATAGGCAATCTGCATGGAGCGGCGGCGCTCTGTCTCATTAACGGCACTTTTGATGGAATCGGTCATATTGTCGGCATACAGGACAACCTTCGAGCTGGCGTTCCGTGCAGCACGGCCTATGATCTGAATCAGGCTTTTTGAGTTTCTCAGGAAACCTTCCTTATCCGCATCCAGGATGCCAATGAAACCTACTTCCGGAATATCGAGACCTTCCCTGAGCAGGTTAATCCCTACAAGGACATCGAATTTTCCAAGGCGAAGTTCGCGAATTATTTCGGTCCGTTCTATGGTTTTAATGTCCGAATGCAGGTAGCGAGCTTTGATTTCGTTTCTGGCAAGGTATTCGGTAAGTTCTTCCGCAAGCTTCTTTGTCAGGGTAGTCACAAGGGCGCGGTCTCCCCTTTCCACAATTTTCCTGATCTCCTGCATAACATCCCTGACCTGTCCTTCGAGGGGACGAATTTCAATCTCAGGGTCAACAAGCCCTGTAGGGCGGATGATCTGTTCCACAATCTGGGCTGAATGCTCGCGTTCATAGTCTGCCGGAGTTGCCGAAACAAAAATCACGTTTTTCATGTATTTCTCGAATTCATCGAACTTCAGAGGCCTGTTATCGTAGGCACTCGGAAGCCTGAACCCATAATCTACAAGGCTCTTCTTTCTTGAGCGGTCCCCATTGTACATGCCGTGAAGCTGCGGGATAGTCTGGTGGCTCTCATCAATGACAAGCAGAAAATCCTCAGGGAAATAGTCAAGCAGGCAGAAGGGCTGTTCTCCTGGTTGTCTGTGGTCAAAGTGCCGCGAATAATTTTCAATACCTTTACAGCTACCGGTTTCCTGAATCATTTCCATATCATAAAGCGTGCGCTGCTTCAACCTGTGAGATTCAAGAAGCCCAAGCTCAGGAAGGTGTTCTTCGAGCTCTTTGAAAATGGACTGGATTGCACTTTTCTGCTCTTCCTCAGGAATTACATAGTGCCTGGCAGGATAAACAAAGAAATAATCCATGTCTTCTGTTCTCTGTCCGGCCTGTTTGTCCACCTCGGAAATCCTGTCTATCTCGTCTCCGAATAGTTCAATCCGGATAATATTATCAAAATATCCGGGAATAATGTCAATTGTGTCCCCTTTTACCCTGAAGCGTCCTGGCATGAGCTCAAGATCATTCCGCTCGAACAGGATTTCAACAAGTTTTTGCAGGATCTCTTTTCTCTGAACCTTATCTCCCACCTTTAATTCAAACCCCATTTTCTGGAAATTTTCAGGATTGCCAAGACCGTAGATGCAGGACACGGATGCAACTACAATAACATCATGGCGAGACATCAGGGAAGCAGTAGCAGCAAGACGCATCTGCTCGATTTTCGGGTTAATCTGGGCATCCTTTTCAATATACTGGTCCTTGGTAGGAAGATAGGACTCTGGCTGATAATAATCGTAATAAGAAACAAAATACTCTACCCTGTTTTCAGGGAAGAACTCCATGAACTCATTATAAAGTTGGGCGGCAAGGGTTTTATTATGAGCAATAACAAGGGTCGGTTTTTTGATCTGGTTTATAACGTTTGCAACAGTATAGGTTTTTCCTGACCCTGTTACCCCAAGCAGGGTCTGGTGTTGCTCCCCTTTTTTGAGCCCCTCCACAAGTTTTTCGATTGCCTGCGGCTGGGAACCCTTGGGTTCGAAATCGGAAACCAGCTTGAACTGAGGGCTGTTCCAGTATCGGGAATCTCGTAGTGTTTCAAATACTTTTTGAGACGATGGCTGTGATGTTTGATCAGAAGAATTCATAGAATCAAGACCTTAAAATTATGGAGATTTAAAGATGGACATATATCAACAGTATCAGTAACCAATTAATGATTTTCAGGAGTCAACAATTTTCAGGAATATGGGATTTTTGGAATTGACGTTTTGGAATTGACGTTTTGGAATTGACGTTTTGGAATTGACGTTTTGAAATTGACGTTTTTGGAATTGACATTTTTGCAATTTGGGATTTTTTTGCAATTGAGATTTTTAGAATCGATCTTTTTGACTCTGGAATTTTTGGATCAATCATTTTTAGGAATCATTGATTTTTGCCTCAGCAAACGGTTGTAGGTAATTGCGAACCTGTGAGCTTCGTCCCGGATTTCCTGGACAAAAAGTGAGGCTTTCTCATTTTTTTTGATGGGAAGAGGGGACTTAATTCCAGGCACATAGATTTCTTCTTCCCTTTTTGCTATCGAGATAAGAGGAACCCTGATTTTGAGCTTCCTGAGTTCCTGAAAAGCTGAAGAGAGCTGCCCTTTTCCTCCATCTATAATGATCAAGTCAGGCAGGTCGTGTTTGTCCTCAATCAAGCGGGAATAACGCCTGCGTACAACCTCGGCAATGGAAGCGAAGTCATCAATCCCTTCAACGCTCTCGATCTTGAAGCGGCGATAATTGTGTTTATCGGGTCTACCCCCACGGAACTGAACCATTGAACCGACCGTAGCCGTGCCTGAGAGATGGGAAATATCAAAACATTCTATGACATTAGGAAGTTTTGGAAGGGATAATTTACTCTGCAGGGCTTCAAGCTTTTTCCGGTCTCCGAAAAAGCCAATCTCAACATTTTTCAGAACAAGGTCGAGAAGTTCTTTTTTCTCTCCCTGTTTCGGAACCGTGACTTTAACTTTTGTTCCCTTGACATGAGAGAGGAAATCAACAAATGACTCTTCAAGCGATTCGGGCAGGATAAGTTCTTCAGGCGGCTCGTTCTCGGAATAATATTGCACCAGGAATTCCTCCAGGAAATTTTCCCCGAAGGCAAAAACATAGTCCTGCTTATCCTCAAGCGTGCCTTTGTAAACCTTGAAGAGCATGAGATAAACTGTATCATCCCTGACAATATAGTTCAGGATGTCCTCGTTATGCTTTTTCTGCCTCTCCATGTTTTGTTTTTCCTGAAGGTATTCAAGGGCTGCAATCTCATCCCTTAGAGATATGGCTTGCTCGAATTGCTGTCTTGATGCCAGTTCCTTCATCTCTGTTTCCATGGATTCTATGAGCTCTTTGATATTGCCTTTAAGAACAGAAGCAGCTTTTTTAACTTTCTCGGCATAGTCTTCCGTGGAAATTGCACCTATGCAGGGCCCGCTACATGCCGCTATATGGTATCTGAGACAGGCCCGTTTCGGCATCTGTTTGCAGGTCCGGAGCTGAAAGGTCTTTCTTACAACCTCAAAAATGTAATCTCTTTCCTTTGCCGAGACAAACGGCCCAAAAAAATTTCCACTGTCTATCCTTTTCCGGGCAAGCCTGATCCTTGGAAACTTTTCTTCTGTTAAGTGAATGCAGGCATATCGCTTTGAGTCCTTTAGAAGAATATTGTACCTTGGCCAGTGTTTCTTAATAAGGGTGTTTTCCAGAAGGAAAGCCTCTACTTCCGTGTTCGTGACAATAAAATCAAGGCCCCTTACAGCTTCCATAAGGCTAGCTGTTTTTGGGTCGTGATCTCTTTTCTGGAAGTAGCTGCTTACCCGCTTTTTGAGGTCCTTTGCCTTGCCCACGTAAATCACAGTCCCCTCTTCATTCTTGAAAAGGTAACAGCCAGGTAGGTGAGGAAGAGCCTCCAGGTCAATCATTTTTAAACCTCTTGTTCAAGTTTCAAGTCTTTAAAGGGAGCTTAAACTCGTTTTAAATAAACTGCTCTCCAAGTGCTTTATCTGTCCTGTGTTTGTTATGCTTGAAATCTCTGGAGTTTTCAGAGTCTTCTTCAAAGTCTTCTTCAGAATCTTCCTCAAAGTCTTCGGAATCCCCGTACATATCGTCTTCAACTTCATCAGAGTTGGCCTCAAATTCCTCTCCTTCTTCGAAAACAGCCTCTATGGACTCTTCTCCCGACATACCAAGATATGACGCTGAAAGCTTGGGAGCAAGGAAACGGGCAGTGTGGCTCCCCTGAACCGTGGACACTTCCTCCGGGGTTCCTTCGGCAATAATTTCTCCGCCTGCGTTCCCGCCTTCGGGACCAAGGTCGATGATATAGTCTGCGGATTTAATTACATCCAGGTTATGCTCTATCACAGCCACAGTGTTTCCTTTTGCAACAAGCCTGTTGAGAACTGCTACAAGTTTTTTAACGTCATGGAAATGAAGCCCGGTTGTGGGCTCATCAAGGAGGTAAATCGTTTTTCCGGTACATTTTTTGGAGAGTTCCCTTGTCAGTTTGATCCTCTGGGCTTCCCCGCCTGAAAGCGTTGTTGAGCTCTGGCCTAGTTTGATATAGCCCAGCCCGACTCTTGTTAAAGTGTCGAGTTTGTTTTTGATTCCAGGAATATTCTCAAAATGTTCGGCAGCCTCTTCAACGGTCATATCCAGGACTTCTGCAATCGACTTACCCCTGTATTTTACCTCTCGGGTTTCCCGGTTGTAGCGTGTGCCCTTGCATTCCTCACATTCAATGTAAACATCAGGCAGGAAATTCATTTCGATTTTTATCAGCCCGTCTCCCTGGCAGGCTTCACAACGCCCTCCTTTTACGTTGAAGGAGAAACGTCCGTTTTTATATCCCCGGATCTTGGCTTCTTTAGTATCGGCAAAAGCCTGCCTTATGGAATCAAAAACCTTGGTATAAGTAGCAGGGTTCGAGCGAGGAGTCCTGCCAATAGGGCTCTGGTCAATAACGATTACCTTGTCGATTTCTGAATCGAAAACCAGCTCGTCATAGTCCCCTGGTGTTACACTTGATTTGTTTATTTTCTTTGTCAAAGCTTTGTACAGGGTATCGTAAACTAACGTGGACTTTCCTGAACCTGAAACACCTGTAACTACGGTCAGGACCCCTATGGGAATATTCACGTCTATGTCCTTCAGGTTGTTCGCCCTGCATCCTTTAAGCCTTATGAATGCGTCACTACGCCGGCGAAGAGCAGGCGGATTTATCTGTTTTTCTCCTGAGAGGTACTGGCCTGTAAGGGATTCCGGATTTTTTTCGATCTCTTCAGGTGTGCCTTCGGCTACTACATAACCACCATGCACGCCTGCACCCGGACCTACATCGAGCACATAGTCCGCAGCCCTAATAGTATCCTCATCATGTTCCACGACTATCAGGGTGTTTCCAAGGTCCCGCAAGGTCTGAAGAGTCTGGATAAGCCGTTCGTTGTCTCTCTGGTGCAGCCCTATCGAAGGTTCGTCGAGCACATAGAGCACGCCCATAAGGTTTGAGCCAATCTGGGTAGCCAACCGGATTCGCTGGGCTTCTCCGCCTGAGAGAGTGCCTGCACCTCTCGAAAGGGTAAGATAACCGAGCCCTACATGCTCTAAAAAGCCAAGCCTTGAGCGGATTTCCTTTAAGACCTGCTTTGCGATCTCTCTTTCCTTTTCCGAGAGTTCCGCATTTTCAAAAAATCGAATGCATTCCAGAATTGAGAGATTTGTTACATCTACAATAGACTTTCCACCGAGCTTTACTGCAAGCACTTTTTCCTTGAGACGCTTACCTTCGCATTTCGGGCAGGATTTGACCTGCATGAATTTTTCAAGTTCTTTTCGGCGATATTCGGATTTTGTCTGGCTGTATAGCCTCTCGGATTGCGGAAGCAGCCCTTCCCATGTTCCTTTATGAGACCAGTGAGCGTCCCCGTTTTTCATGCTCATGCTGAACTGCATGAGTTCGTCCGAGCCGTACATAAGCGCATTATACTGCTCATCTGTGAGAGCCTCAATTGGAGTAAAAATATCAAAACCAAAATGCTTTGCCACAGCTGCCAGATGCTGGCTCCGATAACTGTCCAGGTAATTCCTATACAGAGCGACAGCTCCGTCTGCGAGGCAGAGCTTTTTATCCG
Organism: Methanosarcina spelaei; assembly: GCF_002287235.1. Taxonomy (GTDB): domain Archaea; phylum Halobacteriota; class Methanosarcinia; order Methanosarcinales; family Methanosarcinaceae; genus Methanosarcina; species Methanosarcina spelaei. The sequence goes on along the minus strand of NZ_LMVP01000257.1, from coordinate 21,293 downwards.
GAATAATGAGGTCAGGGTCGAACTCCATCTTGATCCCGAGCCCGTTACAGGCTTCACAGGCCCCGAAAGGACTGTTGAAGGAAAACATCCTGGGCTGAAGTTCTTCAAAAGCCATGCCGCAGACCGGACATGCCATGTTTGAGGAATAAAGGTGGTCTTTTCCTTCCGAATCAACCGCAATTAAGAGCCCGTCTGCTTTCTGGAGGGCATTTTCACAGGCCTCGACAAGTCTGGAACGATCCTCTGAGGGGTCCAGACGGTCAATAACGACTTCAATATCATGCTTTTTGTAACGGTCAAGGGTAATTTCGTCGTCAGTCCTGTGAATCTCACCGTTTACCCTCATGCGGGCGAAACCTTCGCTGTTAAGTTCCCTGAAAAGCTGCTGGTATGTTCCTTTTTTCTGCCGGACTACAGGCGCGAGAATTGTAATCATGCCCTCACATTCCCTGTTCAGGCTGTCCGCAATCCTTTCAGGGGACTGCGACTCGATTTTTATGTTGTGAGTAGGGCAGTAAGGTGTGCCTACCCTTGCAAAAAGCAGCCTCATGTAGTCATAAATTTCAGTGACTGTCCCAACCGTACTCCTGGGATTTTTCGAGGTCGTTTTCTGCTCAATTGAAATTGCCGGAGATAACCCCTCAATGCTGTCAACATCCGGCTTGTTCATAAGCCCGAGGAACTGCCGTGCATAAGCTGAGAGTGACTCCACATAGCGCCGCTGCCCTTCGGCATAAACCGTGTCAAAAGCCAGGGTGGATTTCCCTGAGCCTGATACCCCTGTAATAACAATTAGTTTGTCCCGCGGGAGTTCCACCGTGATGTTTTTCAGGTTATGTTCCCGTGCCCCTTTAATAACAATATTTTTCATTTTCCTTCTCTCGGGTTTTTGTCCAGTTGAATCGGTTAGATGAGAATTGATTGGATGAAATTCGTTAGATGAGAATTTTTTGGATGAAATTCGTTAGATGAAAATTGGTTAGATGAAGTTCGTTAAATGAGAATTTAAGGCCAGAATAAAGTCTGGATTTCATATTAGAGTAAATTTTAGAGTAAAGTCTGGATTTTGAAGTTAGATCTCTAAAAATCCAGGAATAAATGGATTTATGATTTTAAAGGAATTTTTTTGAAAAGTTTAAAGCTGAAGTTTACTTGTCAAGCCATTTTTCACAGGCAGATAATTCCATGTATTATTATAAATAAGTAGTGATAATTACCCAAGGTTGATTTCACTCCTATGGCATACGACGGTTTTAGGATTCATACTACCCCGTTTTTCAATACATACAGCAAAATGCAGACTTTTTATTAATAGAATGATATAGCGTAATGAAAGTATTAAGCAGTAAACAATCGATTTTTAGAGTCTATACTTAGTAGATTATGTTTACGGATATTGAATTGTATAGCATTCTTACGTTCAATTTTAAGTCTGTTTGTCTTCAATACTTTCAGTCCAGAATAATCATTTTCTCTACAAGCCAGCGTGAATAAACCTGTTAAGCCAGGAATTCATCCCCAAAAAAGAAGGAGGAAAAAGGTCAATAGACTGCAAGAAGAGCTATATTTGAACCTTTAATAATACAACGGATGGCTAGATTATGCCTATCATATAAATAATTATCTACTTTAGAATATTTTAGTAGATTTGTATAAATTTTTACTGAATTAATGCTGTGGCTGCATTCACATTCTTTATAGTTATCAATATATCAGTCTATTTATTAGTCTATTAACAGGCGTCTTTCAATTATCAGTGTGTAAATTTATTAGCGATATTTACTAATTATTAACGTATAAGTGGATTAGATGTATAATATGTATATTTAAAGAATGATTCTAAACGAAACACGGTACTTTTTAAAAATTTTTGTTGACCCCAACTATATTTATATATTGCAGAAGTCTTGTTGATTTACGATGCTTCTTTTTGGACATATTGGGGTTACATTGGGGATATTCTTCGTAATTGGGATTTTCAGACCTCGGTTAAAGACCGTTATAGATCCGAAATACTTAGTCATTGGAGCTCTTTTGCCCGACTTAATCGACAAACCTCTAGGAATGATTATCTTTGCTTCTACCTTTGCAAACGGACGTATTATATGTCACACTCTGTTATTCGTTCTTCCCCTATTCCTGTTAGGTTTATATCTGTACGAAAAGAAAAAAGATATTAAGGTTCTTAGCCTTGCCTCAGGCTCTTTCTTTCACCTCATGGAAGATCAAATGTGGAAAACTCCCAAAACTCTGCTCTGGCCCCTCCTGGGACTGCAATTCCCCAAAAATCAAGTGGATTTCAACGGAATTGAATACTTGACAAGACTGTTCGAAAACTCGTTTACATTTCATATCTCGCGTTCTTCCACCCCTGAAATCCTGGGTATGGGGATAATAGTAATTTTGACTCTACACTGGTTAATAAAAGAATTTGGGCAAAATAAGTTTTAACAACGAAAGTTACGATAGCACATCCCTATTCAAACAACGAGATACTTTCGTGTCACCTCTCCAGGTTCAGTTAAAGGAAATAATAAACCTGGACGCTTAGGTTTCAGAAGTTTGAGCAGAAGTAGTTAGCTCATCCCAGAACCAATTTACTTCCGCATCAAAGGAGAGCAGAGCTCAAACAGGTACTGCCGTCGCTAGGGTTCATGACTTTTCATAGGCGCTGTACTTCGCCATCAGAAAAAAGGCTTTTTTGTGGACCTTTTACCAGATCACCGGCCTCTCTATTTCTGGTCTGTATAGTTTATCCGAGGGTTTTACGTTCGGGAAAACCCTGTAAAACTCAGGCACGTTGAAGACTACACCATTGACCCTGAACCTGGCTGGTGAGTGCGTGTCAGTCAATACCAGCGTCCTCAAGGACTCATTCGTGTTCGATTCCCTCCAGATCTGGGTGAAGCTTAAAAAGAATCTCTGGTCTCCAGTGAATCCGTCGATTGTTTCCGGCTCTTCTTTTAATGAGAGCTTATAGGCGTGGTAGGCCACAGTCAATCCGCCGAAATCTGCTACGTTCTCAGGCAGAGTCAGGTTACCGTTGACGTACAGGCCGGGTAGAACCTCAAACCTGTTATATTCGTCCACCAGAACCTCCGTATTTTTATTGAAGTTATCGGCGTCTTGCGTTGTCCACCAATCCGTCAAATTTCCACTTGCATCGAACTTCCTTCCCTGGCTGTCGAAGTGGTGAGTCATCTCGTGTCCTATAACAGAACCTATGGCACCATAGTTGACAGCGTCATCGGCATCCTTATTGAAGAAAGGCGGCTGAAGAATACCTGCCGGGAAGACTATGATTATTTTATTGTAGTCCGCATAGGCATTAGTTTCCTGGGGGTTCATTTCCCACAGTTTGCGATTTACAGGCTGGCCTATTCTATCCAGACCATCTGGACCGTGATAGAACTTGAATTTAGAAGCCCTGAGGACATTCATGACATATGAGTCGTTTTTAACTTCAAGCTCCGAATAGTTCAGCCATTCATCAGGATAGCCTACCTGTACATCCAGAGCTTCAAGCTTTTTGAAAGCTTCTTTCCTGGTTTCAGGCTCCATCCATGTAAGGTTTTGAAGTCTCTCTCCAAAGGCCTTCTTCAGGTTGAATACCATTTCCTGCATCCTGGCCCTGGAATCGGGATCAAAATATCTATCCGCATAGACACGGCCTACAGCCTCGCCTATGGCCTCGTTTTCCGCATCAATAACTCTCTTCCAGCGTGGCTTCATTTCCTGCTGGCCATTGAGTTTTCTCCCAAAAAAATCAAAATGTTCCTGCTCTACATCTGAGCTAAGGTAAGGAGACGTCCCTAAAATCAACTTCCAGCGCAGGAAGGTCTTCCAGTCAGCTATACTCTCGTCCTGAAGGGCGATGCTTAGCTCTTTAAAAAATGAAGGATTTCTGACATTGACCTCAGTTACATCAGGACAAACCAGAGAGCCAAAGAGACAGGACCAGTTAATGCCTGGAGCAAAGCTCTGAAGTTCCTCAAGACTCATCTTATTATACGTTTTGACTTCATCGTGGTTATCAACGTTGGTAAAGGATGCATTGGCCAGCCTGGTCTCTATCCTCATCACGGTCCTGGCATTACTCTCAGCGATTTCCGGACTATCACCAAGGAGGACGAACATCCTTGTAACATGAGTCAAATACTGTTCTCTGATCTTAATAGATTCGTTGTCCTGCCTGAAATAGAAATCCCTATCCGGAAGGCCCAACCCTCCCTGACTAAGGGTAGCAATCATGGTCTTGCTGTTCTTCTTGTCAGGTGCGGCATACATTGAGAAGAAAGGGTCCAGGCCGTACTCCATCATTTGCGTCGAAACGGTCTGGAGATCGGAGGCACCGGAGATATTGTCTATCATCTTCAGCTCGCCTTTAATTGGGTCAAGGCGCTGCTTTTCCAGAGTAGCATTATCCATTCCCATACTGTAGAACTTGCCAATTTTCTGCTCGAGGCTTCCATCAGGAGCTGAGGTATTATTGGCTGCACTCTCCACTATTCCTTTAACACGGTTATAAGTCCTGTCCTTTACTATCTCGAACTCTCCGTATCGGGTTTTGTCCGGGGGCACAGGATGGCTTTTTATCCAGGCTCCCTCAGAATACTCATAGAAGTCGTCTCCAGGTTTTACTGAGAGATTCATGCTTCCTGGGTCGAAAGCTTTTTCCTTTTCTGAAGTGCTCATGTTACTCCTCAAGGTTTCGGAAGAACCAAAAGCTACAACGGTTAAAGCGTTAACTAGTACGATACCAAAAGTGAACAGACTTATCACTCCCTTCCTATTCATGCCCCTTCAACCCTACCCTCAACTACTACGGATTCTGATCCTTAAAGTACAGCTTCAAAAACGCTTATTTGAACTTTTTAGGAATCCTTCATCTTACAATATAGGACACATATCTGGTAAAGAATCACACCGAATAGATGTTGTGATCAAGTAAACTACAAAATTCCTGCTTCGATAACATTATTTTTTAACTGTAAGCTCGCTATACCGCAACCATCCACAAGTCCTATTACTCCTGTTATAGAACATAATTATTCCCATAATTATTTTAAACTACTTATACTAAAATTAGCCTTAGTTCTAAAATTGTGATTTTTGATGTGATTTTTAATATTATACAACTGGCTTGGAACTGAGTAGGAAACAATAAACCAAAGGAAACAATAAGCTAAGGGAAACAATAAGCTAAGGGAAACAATAAGCTAAGGGAAACAATAAGCTAAGGGAAACAATAAGCTAAGGGAAACAATAAGCTAAGGGAAACAATAAGCTAAGGGAAACAATAAGCTAAGGGAAACAATAAGCTAAGGGAAACAATAAGCTAAGGGAAACAATAAGCTAAGGGAAACAATAAGCTAACCTACTTTCAAAGTTTTAAAACTTTTGTATAATAAGTGGCCTGGAAAGTCGAGAGACGAAAATAGAATCGCAGGAATGAAAAATTGTTCAGCATGGTAACTGTGAAAGAAAAAAGAAATTCTGAAGAGAAAGAGAAGAAATTATGAAATAGATAAAAATGGAAAAATTAGATGAATACAGGAAAAATCCGGGAAACTTGTGCGAGATCACCGGATTTTTCCTGCTTTCCAACCTCTTTTTGTAAAATCCAAAGGATTTTACCCCAATTTCTTACTATTAATGCCTTTTTTGGAAGGCATCTTACTTTTATCATGAACGGATACACTTTGTTTTGACCAGTGCCCTGCAAGAAAAGCTCCGGACAGGTTGTGCCATATACTGAAAATCGCGCCTGGAAGCGCTGCTGTTGCTGTGAAATGCTTTATTGCAAGAGCGACGCTCAGGCCGGAATTCTGCATCCCGACCTCGATTGCAATAGTTCTTGCTTCGGTTTCGCTGAAACGTAGAGCCTTTGAAACCCCATAACCGCCTGCGAGGCCAAGCCCGTTATGTAAGATCACTGCAAGCAGAACCAGAGGGCCGCTTTTTCCAAGGTTCGCGCTGTTTGTCCCTATAATTACCGCGATGATAATTACTATGGCTGCGGCTGAGATTGCCGGAAAGACCTCACGTACTGCGTTTATCCTTTTCTCAAAGAAGTAGTTAATTGCAAGCCCGAGTACCACAGGCACGATTACCACATTTACAACGCTTACGAGCATGCCCATTACGTCAACATCTACAGTCTGGCCTATAAAAACCCAGGTAAGGAAAGGTGTTGCTAGAAAAGCAATCAGGGTAGAAACCGAGGTAAGTACTATTGAAAGGGCCACATCGGCTTTTGCTAAATACGAGATCACATTCGAAGCCGTGCCACCAGGACAGCAGCCCAGCAAAATCACGCCAGCAGCCAGATCAGGTGGAAGTTTCAGAACCTGGCAAACTATCCAGGCTGCAAGCGGCATAATAGTGTACTGCATTAAGGTGCCCAGGAGGACTACCGAAGGCCTTTTCAATACTGCAAGGAAACTGTCCACAGAGAGGGTGATTCCCATCCCGAGCATAATAAGGCTTAGAAAAGGTACGATAAGCCCCTGATGAGGAGCAAAATATTCAGGATAAAAATATGCCACGACCGATAGAAGAACCGCCCAGAGGGGAAACAGGGCCGTAAATTTTTGAAGCATTTTTTGATACACTATCTCACCAGATTTGAAGGATAAAGCAGGCGTGCTAAAGCGTAAGTTGTAGAGGCTAGTTAACTAAAATTAATACAGTAAACTCATACAAAGATTATTTTTCTAAACATCACTGTATATTTTTCAGAATTCTCTATATTTCACTACATACTTTTTTAAGCATCACTATGGGTTTTTCTAAACATCACCATAGTTTTTTTAGACATCACCATAGTTTTTTTAGACATCACCATAGTTTTTTTAGACATCACCATAGTTTTTTTAGACATCACCATAGTTTTTTTAGACATCACCATAGTTTTTTTAGACATCACCATAGTTTTTTTAGACAGCGCCATATATTTTTATAAATAGCACTTCACACTTAACTCATAGCAAATGCTCTTTACTGAAATAGAAAGCTGAATAGAAGCTTCAGGTGACAAATAAATAAAAATTGTTATTTAAAAATATATCTATTTCTTTACAATAAATATTAAGGCTTTGTATAATTTAGATATTCTGCCTGCGCCTGCTCTACATCGTCATGCTCTCTCTACATTGTCGTATGTGGTCAAATTCATGAAAGCAGGTGAAAAGTATCAGCCCTGACATGGATTTGCCAGGTGTCAATCTCAGGATCAATCTCCCACATCCCCTTCAATCGTGATCTCATGGGAGTTCACACTAACCCTGATAAATTCAATTGGAATCTTCACCGGTATCATGTTACTGGCAGGTTTAAGAACCTGGAAAGGATCTTCGATCTCGAACGCTGCCGGAATCTTGAAGGTAAGGTAGTCATAAAGATCGTTAAGTAAAGTTCTGACGATTCCGATGTGCTGGATCATATCAATGAACCATTTTCCGATATCGTCCGGAATATTAATTATATTCCGCATGATGTTGTCAATCCCACCCAGAATCTCAGATACAAGTTTGATCGCCGGTTCAGGCGCTTTTGAAGAGCTAAGAAGATCGTCGATCGCGTGCTTCATGCGGCTTCTGAAGAGATCTCCTACACTATCGGCGATATTGGTAATGTAGAGATCGGAAGGCAGGGTCGGAACGAAAGCAATCTGCCACCGGTTTGGCGTCCCTGAGCCGATTCCATAGAATGTCTCTAACTGCGTATTGAAGACCAGCTCCGAGGTGATAATCCCACTTAAATCTACTGGAACGGTAATGTCCGGACTGCCGCTGAAGAAACTGTATGAGGGGAGAGTTACGCACTTCTTGCATCCCACGATCGGGACTTTGCAGGAAGGATACGGTGGATTTACACAAACCTCACCGCCCCCCACAGAAATTTTGGGGATATCTATCCCGATATTGAGTTTGAATTTGTCCCATATGACATTCAATTCCTTGATCACAATTATACCGTCGTCCCTTGTCTCCACTGAACCGCCTTCCAGATGCGCCATCACATCATAGTTAACTGAAAACGAGCTATAGTTATCAGTTCCTGATTTTAAGAATCGGAACTCCTTTACAACGGCAGTGAAGATTCTTTCGAATGCGTCTGCGGAAATAGCAGCACTGAAGTCAAAGGCTCCTTTTCTACTTCTCAATCTACTTGTCCTTGTGACGGTTTCAGGAGACTCGTTTTCAGAGGAAGATGGCCCTAAAGGAGGCAGGTCGAGCGCAATATTTTCTAGGTTGACAAAAAGTTTTAACTGATTATCTTCTACAGCCGGATTATAGGGGACTGCAGTTGATGCCGAGAAAGTAAGGCTACCCAGGCTTTTAGGAAGACTGATGGCATTGAAAACGAGTGCTGAGATTGCATCTGTTATCTTGGGTAGAATTCCCTGGTTCAAGGTGAAGAGAGAATAACACTTAATTATCTTCTCCAGGCTGTCGGATTTAAGTTCAGGGATCTCTATGCCGGATATCTTCATCGATATATTTTGCTTCCCTGGCACGCCAACGATCTCGCAACCACCGGTCGCAAAGAGATTTAGACAAACGCATTCGATACTTTCCTTTTCCTTCTTTATGTTGCTGGTATCTTCTTTCGTTATGTTGCTGGTATCTTCTTTCGTTATGTCGATGGTATCTTCTTTCGTTATGTCGATGGTATCTTCTTTCGTTATGCTGCTAGTAAGAGGTAAAATGCTTTTTCCGGACTGGCAGATGAGGCCGGCACATACATCAAAGTTGACCGCAAACTGCTGGTTTCTGAGAGGAGAATTCATTTCTACTGGAAGACTCAAAGCGCTTCCAGGGAAAAAGTCTACAGTTCCTTTAGTTAACTGGATGATATAGTCAAGAGTAATTGGAGTCTGGATAACAGGTAAAGGGTTCATCACGGTTATCAATGGATTGTTTGCCTGTACTACCTGTGGCACTGTGCGAATGTCCAAGCAGATTGGCCAGGGCCCAGTTACAGGAAGAGTCGACCCATAGTTAAAGAGCGATGGCCGCTGTGCCATAACATGGGAAAGGATACGAGTGATACCGGTATCCCTTACCGCGACATAAATATCGGAATACTGGGTAAACGTCATCCCACGCCACCCACCTTAGAGAGTTTTTCCCCATTCATTGTGTTCACCATATTATGTTTATGCGGTGGATGCGTATCTTTTTTATCTTTGTAATATTTATTTAAGACCTGTTCCAATTTTCTGTCAATTATAATAATACTTGAGGATGCCTTATAACACGTTAAAATGCCTTATAACACGTTAAAATGCCTTATAACACGTTAAAGTGCCTTATAACACGTTAAAGTGCCTTATAAACACATGAAAGTACCTTTTGTGTTTTCCTGCACACCTACTTGCTACCTATATATACAGGCTCTGCCGATACAATGCCCCATGAGACTGGATGCATACCTTGTAGATATGGGACATTTCAAGTCAAGGGGACGAGCTAAGACGGCTATCCTTGCAGGAAATGTTAAAGTTAACGGCGTGGCGGTAACAAAGGCCTCCAGAGACGTGTCTACTGATGATATAATTGAGGTTAATGAGGGTCTGGACCAGCCTCAGGGCTATTTCAAACTCAAGCTTATTCAGGAGGAAAGCGGAATTCTTAAGCCTGGAGATAAAGTGCTTGACCTTGGATCCAGCGCAGGTGGCTTTCTTCTTTTTGCCTCGGAAATTGCAGGCTACGTGAAAGGTGTAGAATTCAGCAAGGATTTCAGGAGCGAACTTGGAAAAATCGCATATGAAAAGGAAAATGTTGAGATAATATTCGGAGACGTCTTCACCGTACCTCTAAATTCGCTCTCAGAAGAGCCTGTAGATGTTATTCTTTCGGACATGACCCTGGAACCTGAGGACTCAATCAAGGCTCTTTCGAGAGTCCTCCCTCTGCTGAAAACCGGGGGAAAGATGCTTCAGATTATCAAAATCTCAAAAAAGAAGAACCCAAAACCGATCCTGAGTAAAATCGAGAACCTTGGGCTTGAAATTCAGCAGGTCATCAATCCCAAAAAACAGGAAATTTATGTGGTTGCAAGAAAACTCCTGTCTGAAGATGGAGATCCGCTCACAGAAGATAAGCCAGAAGATCAGTCAGAAGGTCAGTCAGAAGGTCAGTCAGAAGAAAAAGAGTTCTGAGGTCTCAAAACAGATGAATACTGACAGAGTAGAGAATTCCGGAACAGTAGAGAATTCTGGAACAACAGAGAATTCCGAAATAATAGAAAATTCAAAAGGAAAAGTAAACTCAAACGAAAAAGAGAGTTTCGGAAATTCTTTATCCGGCAATCACAAAAGCAAAGAAGTACAGCCGGATTTTTATTCGGATTTCGGGATGAGAATTTACGGCCACGGAAGACCGGTTCGTCTCTTTGTTGCAGGTCTCCATGGAGATGAATGGAAAGATACGACCGTACTTCTGAAGAGAATAAAACCTCCAAAAATCGGCACTCTGGCCCTGATCCCACTTGTAGACTGCGGAAAGTACATTTCAACCCTGAACCCGGACTACTATCCTGGTATCGGAAAAAAGATTGTCAGGGCAATTGAAGAGTTAAAGCCCGAAATTTACGTTGAGCTTCATTCTTATTCAAGCAAAAATCTTGAAAAACTGGCAGGAAAGAACAGGTTAGAACTTATAGGAGTTCCTTCTTACAGCATTCTAAAAGAAGGAGTGCTCCTTGGTTCGGTTTCTCCCTGGATTCGAAGGAAGTATTTTCCAAAAGAATCTCTCTGCCTCTCTTTTGAACTCCGAAAAGGAAGTTTGGAATCAAGAAAATTTGCCGCCTGTATGCTTGAAATCCTCAAGGAAATCCAATCACTGGATGAATTCATAGAATATATGAAAAAAGAATTTCCTGCTCAGGCGAAGAAGGCAATGGAAGATTACCAGCGGTTTTACGGAGAAATGTGAATCCCTTTAATTCTGTTCAGATCCTTAAGATATCAGGAAATCTTTTGCCAGACCTCCTGCTTTCATATCTGATCTTATATAACAACCTCTAAGTCTCGTTAGACATGCGTAGTTCTTCTGCTTTTGCCCATAAGGTACACCAACTGTTTTGACTCAAAAGGGGTTTCACAAGTTTGCAAGTTCCAAATCCTGTTTACTGAGCATACCTATAAGTTCGATAGTGTGGATGGGTGTTGAGTATGATGTTATTTGTGATGGATGTCTTACTCATTCCCGAAGAAATCCATTAAAACAAGAATTGAAACCGTAGGTCAACGCTTTCTGGAAGCTATCCTGCTGAACAAACAAAAAAGTAAAAAGAGATATTTCATTTTGAATATCCCTTTAAGATCCTTTGTAACTATCCACCAATGTTAACTCCAAATCCTTTGTTGAAATTATGTTTCCTTCGCTGTCAAAATAGGTGCTTTCATATCCTTTGGAATTATTTTGGTAGTAGTAGAAGCTTATCAATATATTTCCGTACTGATCTTGCCATATATCCCATTTCCACTCAGGATGATAAGATTCCGAATCTCCTGAAACAGTTTCTATAAAGTCGCTTCCCCCTTTATAATCATTTACAAATGTTAATACTTCAGATTTGGTGGGAAGACTTGTGATATCTGTTGCTGTACTAGTATCTGAACCAGTTTCTGTGGATCGAGACAAAGTGGCAGTGCTTGAACCAGTCTCTATGTTATTGGATTCTGTGCCAGTACCTGAAGTCCCTGTGTTATCGGATGCTGTGTCAGTACTTTCAGAGGCTGTAACAGTGATATAACTTGATTTTGTCTTTGTGTTTTTACCAGCTGAATTAATTGCTGTCTCTTTCACATCATAAATTCCAGCTTTTACATAGGTATGCGTCGGATTCTTATAAGCTGAAGTAGTTCCGTCTATTATCGGAGATCCGTCTCCAAAGTTCCATTTCCATTCATTTGGTGACCCTGTACTTTCGTCAATAAAAGTAACTGTCAGAGGCGCTTCTCCTGAAGTTACGGAAGCAGAAAAATCAGGAACTGGAGCAATTACTGTGGATTGAGATGCAGTATCAGGTATAGCAGTTTCTGTAGACTGGGATGAAATGTCAGTACTTTCAGGAGCTGTAACAGTGATATAATTTGTTTTTGTTTCCGTATCCTTACCTGCTTCATTGGTTACAGTCTCTGTTACTGTATAAGTTCCAGCTTTTGTAAAGGTATGCGTTGGATTATACTTGGTCAAGATATCAGAACTGTCTCCAAAATTCCATTGCCATGCATTTGGTGATCCTGAGCTGTCATCAGTAAAAGAGACTGTCAGAGGTGCTTCTCCTGAAGTTACGGATGCAGAAAAATCAGCATCTGGAGTTTGCAGAGGAGCTGTAATAGTGATATAATTTGTTTTTGTTTCCGTATCCTTACCTGCTTCATTGGTTACAGTCTCTGTTACTGTATAAGTTCCAGCTTTTGTATAGGTATGCGTTGGATTATACTCGGTCAAGATATCAGGACTGTCTCCAAAATTCCATTGCCATTCGGTAGGAGATCCTGAGCTTTCATCAGTAAAAGAGACTGTCAGAGGTGCTTCTCCGGAAGTTACGGATGCAGAAAAATCAGGAACTGGAACAACAGCAGTTGGAGTCTCTGCAGGAGCTGTAACAGTGATATAACTCTCTTTTATTTCGGGGTCCTCACCTATTTCATTGGTTATAGTCTCTTTCACAGTGTAAGTTCCATCTGTTGTATAGGTATGTATTGGATTTTGCTTGGTTGAAGTAACTCCATCCCCGAAGTTCCAGTTCCAGGAGGTTGGTGAGCCGGTGCTCCCGTCAAAAAACTGTACCTTTAGTGGTGCTTCTCCGGAAGTTATATCTGACCAAAAGTCGGCATCCGGGAGTACTGGTTGTTCTGAACCATTTATAACTGAACTCGTACCATTTACTCTATCGCCTATTGTTTGATATGGTGCTTGTGGATCTTCAGATTGACTTCCATCGTTCCCGCTCATCAGTGCAATTCCACCTAGTGCCAGAAAACATAGAATTGCCCCGATAGCTAACTTTTTTAGTGCATCATGTTTTGCTTTCTTTTCAGCTTCTTCCCTTGCTTTCTTTTCAGCTTCTTCTCTTGCTTTCTCTTGAGCTTCTTTCCTTGCTTTCTCTTCAGCTTCTTTCCTTGCTTTCTCTTCAGCTTCTTTCCTTGCTTTCTCTTCAGCTTCTTTCCTTGCTTTCTCTTCTTTCTTGCCTGGATTATATAAATCTGGATTGTATTCAATTTTCTCAATTTTACAGAAGGAAATAAAAATATTTTCCGCCAGTGTTCTATCCTTAAGCAGCTCAGTTAATTTCCCAATGTAAATATCACCTTGGTCATCAGACATTTTTTTGTCTGTGATCTTTGCAATTTCTTTTGCGTTATCTAAAATACTTCTTCTTTTACACCATGCTAAGTAGTCGTCATAAATCGTTTTACTGCTTTCGTCCTTGAAAGCCAGTTCACAGGCTTCACAGACTTTTTTACCAGCACTACTGTAAGTATCGTTTTTATAGAATTCTTTTTTCTTTTTTTCCTGCGCTAATTGTTTGAGCTTATCACATGGCAGTTTGTCCATGTTCTGCATGGTACCGGGGTTTAAGAAGGCGTAAAAATCATCTTTATTAAATGGCTTAAGGTAAGTCTTCATGCCATCAAATGTTTCAGCATTCTTAGGTTTATTTTTATAATACTTGTCATAAGTTATCTGGAAATCAAACTTCTGGATAATTTTTATTCCAAGAGCAGAAACTCTTTTTTTAACCACGTTCACAGGTGTCTTTTTTGTATTTGCATAATTTTCGATTATGTCTTCGGCAATTTCCCCAGTTGCACCAAGTATTTTTATATCTTGATCTATTGGACTATATACAATACTGCACGCAGAATCAGCTTCCTCTTTACGCTTAACAGGATCGCTCATTATCCTTTTTATCTCGGGGAGCATCTCAAGATACGTCTTGTATTCTGCGCCTTTTTTAAAATGGTTCGAATTAGTAGACCAAAATTTAGCCTTTTCTTCAATTCTCTGATCTATAACAGCTTGATCCTTCACGGGAGGGTCAAACTCTAGCTCTAATAACAAATAACAGTTATCGTTCATGAAAGCACTACCTTTACTCTATAATTACATTACTTTCAAACCAGTCGCATAATCGCTGATTGCTTGAGCAATCTTAGAGAATGAACCGGATAGTTCAGTCAAACTTGTTATAGAAGCAAATTCATCTACAGATGCAATTTGTTTTAGAAACTCATAGTCTGCTTTTCCAAATCCCAATGCAATTATTTCTATGCCTGCTTCATGACACTTCTTAGCTGCGCTTATTGCCCGTTTCTGATGGTACCACTCACCATCAGTAAGCACAATAATGTAGCATACTTCGCTCTCATTTTCAGAAAGGTTTCCTTTTAACAGGGTTAAAGCAGTTGTAAATGGTTCTGCAGAATTTCCAATACCTACTTTCACACTACTTAATTTTGATATTACATTATCAACATTATAAAAATCGGCATCAAGCGGCAATACACATTTGACTTTATTGGCAAATGCAAGAATGCCAATTTTGGTGTTACCTTCTTCTAATTTGGCTACAAAATCATGCATTGCTTGCTGTGCTTTTTCAATTGGCTCGCCATACATGCTTCCAGATAAATCAACTGCTAAAATGATCTCAACACTCGGAGCCTCTACGTTACCAGCTTGATCTTTTGGTGACCTGTCAGTCCAATCCATATCTTCAGGTATTGGCTCAATTCTAATTGGCAGTTTTTTATGATTTTCTTGTTGAACCGCTGATACTTCAACAACGCCATTAGAGGTGTATTGATATGTTACATCAATAAAAGAAGTAGATGAGGAAACTCTTTCGATGTCTGTTATTACATATTTATTGATAATCGTATTATCTAAAGGTCTTTCAAATTCACCTTGCAAAATATATACTTCAAGTTCGTTATTTTTAGTTCTTGTCTTAAACTTAAATGATTTTGTATTCTCTGCTGGAACTTTACTATTTTTCTTAATAATTATGCTGTTAATGTATTTTTCTCCATCAGGACTAATAGATATCATTCCAAGAGAATGAGCTGTAACATCAAACACAGCTTTAGCGCCTTGTATGCACAGTTTGTTTGTTTTTTGACGATGCATTAACCCGCCAAGCAAAGGAACTACATTCACTTTCTCATCAGTATTGGCTTTGATTGCTGCTCCAAGAGCTACAGCTTCGTCCACGTTAACACCCGAAAGAGGCTGTTTACCAGACATGTTCTCAACATACTTATGAACCATTCTCATTCTTGTGGAGCCGCCAACAAGAATTACACCATCGATATTGTTCCATGATAAATTGAGGGAAGTGATTAAACCTTCCGTTAATTCTTTAGTTGTTCCTAACAAAAATTGTGAAATAGATTCAAACAAGTCTTCTGTAATTTCAATATTAGCTTTAATACTTTGATAGGTAATGGGCACTCTTACAGTGTCTTTTGCTGTTAGCTGCCTCTTTACATTCTCAGCAGTTACCAATAAAGAGGCAACCATTTCTCTATCCTCGCTTAAGTCTATTCCATATCGTTCTTGGAATTCAGCTACCAGGTATCTTGCTATACAATCATCCCAATCTTTGCCACCAAGTTCATGGTTGCCATCACTACCAAGGATATCAATTTCGTCTTTATTGATACGGGCAATGGTAACATCGAATGTACCACCCCCAAGGTCATATATCAGTACAGTTTGCTCTGCATCTTTGCCATTCAAGCCATATGCGATTGCCGCTGCAGTAGGCTCATTAATAATTGAAAGGACATCTAGCCCTGCTCTTTTGCCAGCTTCAATAGTGGCTTCACGCTCTTTATGAGTAAAATAAGCAGGAACAGTTATAACAGCAGCATCAATTTTCTCCCCGATTTGTGATTCGGCTTCTTCCTTGATCTTTTCAAGAAGCTTGGCCGAGAAATCCGTTGCATTATATGTTTTTCCATTAATCTCTACAGAAAACATATCTTTACCCATGCTACGTTTAAAAAACGCAACGGTATTGGTATCGCCCATCGCTTGCATATTTTTAGCGTCTTGGCCATACAAAATATTCCCATCAGGCTCGAAACACAAAACTGAAGGAGTGATAACACTGCCAAAACAATTTTTTATAACTTCTGGTTTTCCAGTTTGCTTATCTATACATGCAACAGCACTAAAAGTTGTACCTAAGTCAATTCCGACTATAATACCCACTTTTATTCCTCCAAACTAAATTAGCTTGCAAACTCAATGAGCTCATCTTAAACCGATTTTATAATTAAATATGGAAATTTAAAAACTGCTTTCATGATCATAAATTCGATTGATTTTTCAAATTTGAAATTGAAAAAAAATGATTTTGAGTTTTAGGATAAGCCCAATAAGTATTGTAGCTGATAAAATGTAATTACATCAAGACCATTTGCTGTGATTTTTTTCTTAAATCCTCAACTTCTTCACTGGTCATGATATTTTTTGACTGCATAGTTGCATGAATTTCTTTGTTGCTTTTCAGATCTTTACCAGTGACTTCCAAAATGCCTTCACTATTAAGGCTTAATATTATCTCAATTGGCGCACCAGAAGGAAGGTTGTCCGGTAATTCTAAGGTCGCTGTACCAATTACGTAATCTTTATCAATATCAAAATACTCGTCCATGAAATCGCTTTCATAGACAACGATTTCGGCTGTTTCCTGGTTTGCAATGGCTGTTCCAAATGTCTGGGAAACAGTTATGACACCATCAGGCATAGAATTGTTTTTGATAATCATATTACAACATTTTGGCTCCTCATTTACAATCGCTTCTACAGCAAAACTTTTAGTTGTAGCCACAACAATCGCACGCTTTTTTCCACCTATGCTCATCATCGCTGGGTCAACAGATAATTGTTCAACACTATTAGATGGATCTAAAACGGAATCGGAAGTCACACTGCCTTTATTGTCTTCATTCCATTTGGACAAAGTTGGTTGGTTGTTGATGTAAACATTAACAGCGTTAATTGCAGCCCCTTTAGCAACAGCTTCATCCGGTTCAAGAATCTTAGGCTTTATGCGGTATTTTTCCTCCAACACCCTGGTTACCTGTGGCATTCTCGTAGAACCGCCAACCAAAAGAATTTCATCTACTTTAAAACCGCGTTGTTCTGCCACAGCAATAGCAGCATCAGTCTTAGTAATAGTGGAATTTAACAGTGAAGAAGTAATCTCATCGAATTTTTCTCTTGAAAAATCAATTCTTGCCCTTTCTCCAGCTGCCTCAACTATAACAGGAGTTTTTTCTTTCGCAGAAAGTTGCTGTTTTGCTTTTTCAGCTTTCAAACGAAGATCCTGCTGTGCGTATTCATCAAGATCCCCATTGTATGATTTTTGAGAAGCAAATTCATCTGCAAGGTAACGCATGGTTGCACTGTCCCAATCTTTTCCGCCTAAATCATGGTCCCCGTCAGAACATATAATCTCAATTTTTTCGGAGTTAATACTCATGATAGTAACATCAAAAGTTCCTCCCCCCAGATCATATACAAGAATAGTTTTTTCTTCAGGTTCTTTAGTGCACCCATAGTAAATTGCTGCAGCAACCGGCTCACTAATAATCTCCAGCACATTGAGGCCAGCAATTATTCCTGCATTCTTTGTTGCTGTTCTTTCAGCAGTACCAAAATAAGCAGGACATGTAATTACTACATCCTTTACTTCTGCATCAATTTCCTTTGCCGCATCTTCTGCAAGCTTCCTCAAGATGTAGGCCGACACTTCTTCAGGAGATTTATCTTCATGGTTGTAATTTATAGCAAAGTTACTTTTACCCATCAATGTTTTTACTAGTGATACAGTATTCTTAGGGTCAATAACGGCAGTCTCCTTTGCCACCTGTCCTACGACAACTTGATTGGGACTTGCAAAATTAACAACAGAAGGGGTGGTATTTGTTCCTTCTAAATTTTTAATAACATTTGCCCTTCCACTTTCGTCAACATACGCAATACATGAATATGTCGTACCAAGATCAATTCCATAGACATATTTAGCCATTTTGTACCATCTCCGTATTGTCTTCTGTTATTATTTCGGCTGGCTCTTCATAATAATAAACAGCAATTTTTTCTGTAGAAATAGTCCTTCCGTTATAGTCATAGCCACAGCTTAAAGACTCGGCAACTTTACCATGTAGTTCACTGTTTCCAGTAACAATCTTCTTAATTACTCGCTGTTTTACCGGCGAAAAAGAATCTCCAGGGCTGCTTTCGTATATTTCAACGCCATTCTTCTCTAATATATCTTGAATGTCAAGAGCATATCCTGCAAAAGTTTCGTTGGGAATATCCTGTTCTCCTGCAGGCTTCTTGAGATAAAAATCGGTTATTCTCAAAATACTGTCTCTAACTTCAATAATGTCAAGAAGAACTTGTCTGAGAACCTGTGAGTAAATGTCATCCTTATACTTCTGAAGCTCTTTATGCATTTGATCGATAATTTTTCCCTTATATTCCATATCCGGTATTTTTTCGGAAAAGAGCTGATTAAGGGAGTCTATTTTAGCCGAAAGGGCAGTAATATTTTGCAAAATATCATTATTACTGATGCTTAGATTTTCAGCTTTTTCGAGTTCCTCTTCAGTACACTTTTCGACATTCGGTCCATTGAGAGGCTCATCAAGTATCAAACTCTCTTCGATTTCTTCGTTGCTTGTAACTATATCGGCAACTTCATCTTTTATATTTTCAGGAAATACATCATCTACCATTATTTGACCAGTAGGAGGCTCTTCCTTGTCATTATTGCCCATCTCTTAATCTCCTTGTATCTCAGTGATTTCCACTGCAAAAGGACATCTGTAAATACAGACTATGTGCCCATAAAGTGCCTAAAATAGTTGACAAAGCTATTACACTACTACAATAGCACCAACCGGTGCAACTCAAGTTGAGAAAAGAAGCGATGTTGCTAAGAAAATAAATACTGCTGAGAAAATTAAAATCTTTTTAGTCGTATAAGTTTGTATATTTGTATAGCTGTCAACCATTTTAATAATCCTTCTAGTTTACTAAAAGCAATTAACTTGTAAACAATTATAATCTTAAGTTTTAACAAAGTTATAATTTAATTTATAATTATTAAACTTGCCTATTTGCTCCAAGAGTTCTTTTATTGAGAGTATATCTTGATAAATAGCTATAAAAAATGTTTATTTTAAAATTCAGCTATTCAACTATTTATCCTGCTTTCGGCAGGTCGACATAAAAATCCATTCAATTTTTCTATTGATATCGTTTTTTTTAGAACTTTTGATATTTAATTTAAATCAAAAATTACTAAATGTTAACCATAACATAATTAATATATATTTATAATATATGAGATAAAAGACAAATCATGCTAGATAGATAATCCGCAAGATGCTGTTTTTTAACTTAACCTACAAAAAATAACAATTAAGAATATTTAGATGTTGGAATGTGCTTGCTGCCGAATGTAGGATTTATTATAAAAGAAACGACTAAAAAATAGGAGTAATAAAAGAACGGAATATTAATAGTGTAAATAGCAGAATCAAAACGATTGCAACTTTTAGTTACAGATTTTAAAGGTAGAGACAGGCATAAACGTACAGACGAATGAAGAGATAAATTGCTGGTGTCTAAGAAATTTAGTTATGAATCATTATAATTCAGAAAGGGACTACGTATGAAGAGTTGTCTATGTATTTAACGTATCATAATTAAGTTTCCATCACACTAGTGCCGAGAAAACGTAATTATGGATCGCCTGAATAAGCTTTGAATCTCTTTACTCAAAGAAGCTTGCTTTTGCCTATTTGTTATGAATAACTATCCAAGTTTTATGCTCCATAACTAAATTTTCGTGGTACTAGTTTTGCTGAGATAATAAGGTCACTGGATAACAGGAAAAATTCTAAAATTATTATACTTATGAACTATTATAGTATACAAGCATGTTCACACACAAGTAAATGATCCAGTATTATCTCTTTGTCTTTATGCTAAGGCAAAAATGAGCAGATTTAGGGATGCTCATTTAACGGGTCACATAATGCTCTTTCTGGATACATTCTCTTCTCTTTCTCAGTTAAACTGTTCATTTTGATCAGTTTCTTCTTTCTCAGTTTTCTGGATCATTCACTTCTTTTCTTGCTTTTATTTTGTTGTTAACTATTCTCTCCCTCGGCCCCTTTGCTCGGTTATCACTAGCAAGTTCAAATCTGAGATTTTCAAGTTTGTTCGAACCACCCATTACATGCGCTTTCTTGTGTCCAACATCATATTGTCCTTTAAAAGGAGAACGAAGTCCTTTGTTTGTCGTTTCTATATTTGGAATTTTCTTTTTCACAGCTTCTACGCTACCTTCTTTCCGGATCAATCTTGCCATTTTGTTTGCCCGATCCCGCTCATTTACCAAATAGCCATGTATATTAGAAGGAATTCCGAGTTTTTGTGCTTCTTCTCTACTCATTTTAGCTACTTGTCGCAAATACTTCTGTTGATCATTACTCCAACCCGGTCGTGTCTTTTCAGCTTTTTCAGCTTTATTTTCAAGTTGGCGTTCTGGAGTGACTTCTTTCTTTAATTTTTCAGATTTATTTCCAAGTTGCTTTTCTGATTCCTGTTTCAAATCCTGTTCTTTATTTTCAAGTTGGCGTTCTGAAGTAACTTCTTTCTTTAAACCATCGCCTGATGCTCCATATTTAAATCCTTTTCTTTCATTATTTTGAACGTACTCTTTAGAACGAGCATCGAATCTTCCATTAACTTCTTTTGTTTCAACACTTTTCTTATTAAGTTCACTCTGGTTGTCAGTGACATTAACTTTTTCAATTTTTTTAGTCTCGGGCATACATCTCCTCCTATGAAATAGTATAATTACAGTTTTTGCGATCCCTATAAATTTGAATACTTATTTTGTTTAAAAGTTAACATCAATTTATCGTTTAAAGATTTTGAAGGCCTCAAGCGCACTTGTCTTCTTGTTGGAAGCAAAGTTAGCCCCATTTCTTCTTGATTTGAAAATATCTAAATTGTCACTTCTTAGTACAATGACTGAATATCAAACAAAAAATCGAAAGTAGGATTTCGGTTACTTAGAGGTTAAGGAAACTTTATCAAAAAGTTACTTAGTATCTCTGCAAAGCAGAGTGAGAGATCCAAATACGTTCCATTTTTTGATAAGGTAACTACCTACAGTTTGATTTTATTACAAGGGAGCGCAGAGGGTCACGAATACCCCAACCTTTAGGTTGGGGA
>NZ_LMVP01000256.1 GCF_002287235.1 Methanosarcina spelaei | reverse complement strand
ATCAAACTGTCAAACTCCTATTGGTTCATATGACCCCACGACCTAAATGTGTAATTGGCGGTTCATATGAACGATATATATGTTATTAAGTGTGGGATGAAGAAGGAACAAATGTTTCGTCTTCGTTTAATAAACGGATTCAATTTTGCCCCTATTATTGCAGATGCAATAGTTGATCTTAGTAAAGATTTCTTTAAGAATGACAATTCTAGAGTCTGCAATGGTCAAATTCTGTATCTTGCCGTCTCTGATGAAGAAGGTCCTGGTAAATCTACTTTTGATTCAAAGCATGTAGAAGTTATCCTGACATTAGACGCTCCAGAGGACATGGACGTCTACGAAAAGTTTGGTTTATCAGCATACAGACAGCATATATTGCTGAGAATAACACAAGAAGCCAGAGACCAGAATGCGCTTTTAACAATCAAAGATCTTGTAAAGCTTCTCAAAAGCAGTTACAGCACAATAAAGAGGGACATAAAACATTTCCGAGAAAAGGATCTTTATGTCCCCCTAAGAGGTATTGTCAAAGACATTGGTCCTTCATCCCATAAATCAAAAATCGTAGAGTTATATCTGAAAGGATATACGCCCACTGAGATCCAGAGATCTACAAGACATTCGTTACAAAGCATAGAACGCTATATCAAAGACTTTTCTCGTGTCTCTATTCTCACACATAAAGATGAGTCAATAGACAATATCCGATTAATTGTTGGAATCTCCGAACGTTTGGTAAAAGAGTACCAAGAACTTTTCATAAAATACAAGGATAGTAATCATAAATCAAGAATAGAAGAGCTAATAGATAACGTAACTGTTTATGATTCACCTATGAGTTTCAAAAAAAATGCGGGGATGAGAATGTGAAAGAGGACTGGTATAGGAAAATGTATGGTCCTTCGGCATCAAAAACCTATGAAACAAGCTTGTTCAACCTGATAACATCAGAATTTGGATACATTGGCGGTCCTGATGTTGTCAAACTATTCACTAAAAAAATTGTTGAGTTGAATAATCAATATTACCTGAGGGAGGAGTTTGTTCGGCCAGGTCAAATGAGATGGCTTGTATTAAAAGCAGGCCAGAAATATTCCAAGAGTAAAAAGTTGAGCGAGATGCAGCTTATTCCCGTTACATTAACCCTAATAAATCCCCTGGATATTGAGGACAGAATCACGAAAGTAAAGAAAAACGAATTGATGGAAAAACTAATAGTTAGATTATGCAATGAAACCAAAGAGCAGGGAGGCGTGCTTACAGAAACGGATATAGCTATATTGTTAAGGTTGTCTTGTACCATGATTTCCAATCACGTAACAAGTTATGAAAAAAGGACAAAAAATGTCATTCCAAGAGCCGGTACTGAAATGGACATGGGAAAATCCTTAACTCATAAAAGATTAGCATACCATAATTACAAGAAAAAGATTCCTACTTCAGAAAATGCACGTTTGATAGATCATACTCCGGAGTCGGTAGATCGATACATCAAAGATGGAACACGTATAGAAAAGCTCTATGCAGCTGGATACAATGAGTGGGACATGGCATTCCTTACAGGACTTCCCATAGATGTAGTTCAGGAATATG
>NZ_LMVP01000255.1 GCF_002287235.1 Methanosarcina spelaei | reverse complement strand
ACTACTGGCAGTTTCTAATCTGGCTAGCTGCGATGCAAATTTTATCAATAATAGACGTAATCCTATACTTTACAAAGTTCATTTTCATAATACTCGGATTTCGAGCTGCTGACCATCCAAGTACCGTTGGAACTCTAAAGAGAAAGTACATATATGCTTTCATCAAAGCTTGTCCAGGGACGTGTATCAGCGAGATTGCAAGTGATATGAGCCTGAGTAGGGGATCTCTTCGTTATCATCTCAATATTCTCGAAACAGAAAATATGATTGAAGCCCACAATGATTGCGGAAAGATCCGGTATTTCCAGAATAATTCTACATACAGTGAGGAAGAAAAAATGGTTATTTCAGTCCTTCAAAATGAGATGACCCGGAAAATAGTTCTGAAAATATTAAAGGAAGAATGCAACACCAACGGGGACCTTGCCCGAATAACAGGAGTTTCCAAAAGTGCAATTACCAGGTACATGAAGCAGTTGAATGAGTCAGGCCTGATTAACGAAAATAAGATGGGAAAGAGTACAATATACAGTATAAATCCTGTTTATAGGGATGCAATTGAAAAAATGTATTTGAAATTCTCTTAAAAGTGGGTTTACTTCAGGACAAAAACATTTTAAAAACGTTCAAATAAATGAAGATATTAAATCCCATCTTTTGCTTAAACCCATAGTTCTTCAAGATTTATTTTCTGAAACTTCCTGCAATATGGGTATGACTTTATTCCTGCAACCGGGTTTTTTTGCCTTGTTTTTTGAAGAATTAATTCTGTATGCAAAAGATAGTTTAATTATTTGGCTAAAAACTTTTCACTTTATATAGAATATGTTAGTATTAAATTATGGAGTTCAATATCTCTGAAAAAAACCATTGAAATCCAAATGACCAGAGGCTTAATTAAGTTAGCTCTGAAAAGTTTTAAGGTTTACTTAATCCTGTCTCTGGAGTACATCACGGGGTGAAAGGAAATGACAACAAGAGAACACTTAGAAATGGTGTGCTCTTGTTGCGTTTCTGCTACTAAATACTGAGGTTTCTAAGACTCATGGAGAGAAATAACTATAGTACTATGTCTACAGTTACTGTTCCGAATATTCTGAAGAGAATTTAAATCCAGCTTATAAAACTTACGGTTTAATCTTAACGCAGAAAATGAAATAGCCTTACAAAATTTTCTCTTTTTTGAAGAAATATTCTTGATAAAAGGAGTCTTTACAATTTTATCAAGTTATTTATAAATTTCGTAATTTATAATTATAGAATATCATATTTGCCTTTTTAAAGCTATTACAGAAAATATATATGTATTAATTCCTAATTTATTTTGGTGTTACTATGAAAATCTGGAAGATACTGGTTTTATGCTTTATTATAGGATTGATAGCAGTCCCTGCGGTTTCTGCCGAAAAAGGATACTCAGAAAACTCGAAAAATAAAGTTGTTTTAGATTCCGCTGACAAAAATTACATTGTTAGCTCCTGGATAGAAAATCCTTTTGAGATAGAGAATTCTATTTCTTCTCTACGGTCAACCCAGTCCATAAGCCAGGGGCAGACTAGAACTCATAATCTAAACGTAGGTTCAGGAGTGAATTATCTAGAAGTGGATTTGAACTGGGGAGACAC
>NZ_LMVP01000254.1 GCF_002287235.1 Methanosarcina spelaei | reverse complement strand
AACTACTTAATATTATTTAACTACTTAATATTATTTAACTACTTAATATTATTTAGAAAAATTAATATGAATGTCTATTATTGATAATCTGCCGAGGGAAAGTTGATTGACAAACGATTCAAACAAAAACTGGACTAAAGTCTGTGGAGTTTTACTGGCAGTCTTTGTCATACTAACTTTGATATTAGGAGTAAAAATGTCAGGTATGAGATCTCCCGACTACCAGCATGGCTATGAAGATGGTTACCGAGACAGCTATCAGAGTGCTTTCAATAGTAACTATTATGATGTCAAAAGCGGCTTAGGTGATAATAGCAGTTATAACGAAGGTTACATACATGGCTATGACGAAGGCTATCCCGATGGTCAACTAGACCTCGGAGCCCATGAGGAACATGGAACTAGCCAGGCTCTTGAAACCAATCAGGCTCTTGAAACCAGTCAGGCTCTTGAAACCAGCCAGAATAACAAAACTAGCAAGAATAATGAAACCAGTAAGGATAATGAGACAAGCCATGACCGTGAAACCAGCTCTAGTAGTGAAACCAAACAGGGTCGCCAAATTAACTTCAAGAGTGAAAGCTAAGGCAATTGGTGTTCTAGAATCCGAAAATGGGTATTCCTATACTTTTTCCTGATTTTTGCACATTGGTCATCGGTTAAGGAAAAATCGTTATCAATTGCATTGATTTTCATAAAATTTGTTAAATTATTCATCAAATGCAAAACTGGAATCTGATATCGATTTCAATTTAAACACTAAACATTTGGGTTTGAGTTTTTCCGTCGAAATCGAGATCAGCAGCTCAAAATCCTTAACCGAATACAAATGGATTTTTGCATCGATTTCACTACCTTAAAAGCAGTGCAGCTAGCAAGACTAACAGGAGATTCCTCAGATACTTAGAAAAATTTATCAACACTACTCACCAATCATCTTTCATGCCTGTGGAAACAAGAGAAATCTCAGTAACTGGAAAAGAAGACTGTGGAATTGTTGATATTACCGAAATAATCTCAGAAGAAGTAAGAAAATCAAAAATAAGAAATGGAACGGTTACTATCTTTTGCATTGGGTCAACCGGCGCAATAACTACAATGGAATTTGAGCCCAATCTCTCAAAAGATCTCTCTGAAACGCTTAACCAGCTAATCCCTCTTGACAGGGACTATCACCACCACAAAACCTGGGGAGATTATAACGGAGGCTCGCATTTAAGAGCTATGCTCATCGGTCCAAGCCTTACAGTACCTTTTATTGAAAAAAATCTTACTCTTGGGACCTGGCAACAGATTGTGTATATTAACTTTGACAGGATTGAAAAGGTAAGAAGAATCCTACTGCAGATTCTCGGAGACTTTTAAACAGCTTTATTTCCTAAAAAAGAGTTTTTTAAGAACTGTGTTTTATAATAATTTTTCCAAAAAAACTATTTCACTCTGAGAATTTATTTGTTTAAGATCGGGTTTTTCTTAATCCCATTATTCTTCTTATAATCCTGCATATCTTTCCAGGCTGTAGAGAACACCGGAAGAGATTGCAATTCCCATGCAATTGTCCAGTATCACTGAAGATATGATCCCTATTACCTAGCTTCGGCAGGTTAACGCAACTAGAGGTATATATTTTCATATTCCTCTCCC
>NZ_LMVP01000253.1 GCF_002287235.1 Methanosarcina spelaei | reverse complement strand
AAATTCTTGATCGAGAAATCTCTCAAAGTGCTGCATTCAGACTTCAGATCTGTCTGAAACTCATAAAGAGTATTGATGATGAGATCGAAGCTTTAGAGAAAGAAATTTTCAATTATGCTTATAAAAAGCATAAGCGAGAAATGGAGATTTTAATGTCAGTTCCAGGTATAGGAGAACTTGGTGCGGCAATTTTACTTGCTGAAATAGGCAATTTCAAGGATTTTTCTTCTGGAGATAAGCTTGCTTCCTGGCTTGGTCTGGTTCCTAATGTGTATCAATCTGCAGATAAATACCACAACGGAAGAATCACAAAGAGAGGATCAAAGGGAGCAAGATGGATTCTTACGCAGATTTCTCAAGCAGCGGCAAGAAAGAATAACAGTAAGTTAAAAGAGTTTTTTAACAGGAAAAAGAAGTCAATTGGGCATTCCAAGGCAATTATTGCCTTGGCAAGGAAAATTGCAACGATAATATGGCATCTTATCGTAAACGATGAGATATACGAAGATGGAACTGGATATCAAAAAGGAGAAATTCAAAAGAGGAAGATTGTTGAGACAGAAATATTCTCAGTTGATGAACGAATAAAAATAATTAGTGAAATATTTGCGATAATGGAAAAAGAAGGTGAAGAGAGCACGTGAGGAAGATATCCTCATGTACTTTCATGCTAAATAAGAGTGAGAACAGAAATAGGAACTAATTCAAGAACTGAAGACGAAGCTGAATTTACTCAGAATGAATCAGTTCTCTTAATGCTGAATGATGTAAACATAGATCAACAGCTTTTCCGTGTAGCTATTGGCTTTCCAGGAAAACACCCTGTCTCAGATAGGGACGGAGTAGTTAAGGAATTGAAAGCTCAAGGTAAATGGGAGGGAGAAGACCAGATGGAGAATAAGACAAATGAGACAGAAATGATAAACAATATAGAAATAACAGGCAATCAGAAAGAGAACATAACCGAAAACAAGACAGTTAACAATGGAAAAGAGGAGAATCAAGGAACAGTAGATAAGCAGGAAGCGAGTTCAAATTCTACTCAAAAATCAAACAGTAGCCCTTTTATAAACTCTTTCGGGATGTTTGCAATTTTATTCGGGACAGTAATGTATATAAGAAAGACGAAGTAACAAATTAAAAAGTGGACAGGTGCTAAAAACATTGCTTTATGGGTATCTTATAGGCATTAGAAGTTCACGTAAACTATAACGAATGACTCAAACTGATACTGCTTTCATGTATCTTGCAGCCATGCAAAAAACCTGATTTTCATACGATTTGTAGATTCTGTTCAACTCATCTGTTCCTATTAAACTTTGGGCTCTTCGTCATTTCCTATGGATAATATAATTTTCAATTCAAGACTGCGTTGGTTTTTATGAGGACATTGTGAGGATATCCACACAAAACAACGAAGAGTCAAAATTAATAGTTCATTAATTTTAATTGACCCAAAATCATTTGTCATGATTATTGGGAAGCATTTGGTGAGGAGGATGACCGCATATATGTGAGGAGTTAACTTGACATTGTCACATTTCCTTTTCAGGTCTACCGTGAAGTATAACTTTTGTTCTATAAATTTGGTTTAGTGAGACAAATAACAGATGACTTTATCAAGTCAAATAATATTTCTGTAGAAAAATACATT
>NZ_LMVP01000252.1 GCF_002287235.1 Methanosarcina spelaei | reverse complement strand
CAGGGTTTTCTGCTGATCCACTGGTGGTTATCTGAGTTTCCTTCTTAGTGGAGAGGTCATACATGTAAATATCAGAACCAGGCCCTTTGCGAGGGTGGGAAACGAAATATACTATTCTGTTACCGTAGATAGCAGGACGCAATGCATCGTGGGTGATCAAAGTTTCCTCTTTAGTAGAAAGGTCATACATGGAAACACCCCAATCCTCATCGTAAAGATCTTGCCACACAATCTTGTCGCCATAAATATCAGGTTGTCCCTCTGCCACTAATTCCTCAAGACGGGAGGGAATCTGAGTTTCTTTTTTAGTAGAGATGTCGTACATATGTATATCGGATAAGTCCCAAGAGGGAAGCATGTGGCTATCGTCTTCCCACACTATTTTATCACCGTAGATACATGGGCAATCTGCAGATCCATTGGTGGGAACCTTAATTTCCTCTTTGGTAGAAATATTGTGCATGTAGACATCACTGTTTCCGTTGCGATAGTCGTCCCATACTATTATATCATTATATATATCTGGATCACTAGCTGATCCACTGGTGGTTATTCGGGTTTCAGTGATCGTAGGCAAAACACTTTCCGCTGTATCTGCTGATGCTGTAGACAAAAATAAACACAAAATGAAGGCTATTGAAATTAAACTTATAGTACAAAAGGTCATTTGTTTATTCATATTACCATCCCTAACTTTATATTTGAAAATTTTAATTCAATTAGTAAAAATTTAGAGATTATACTTATATTTTTTCTTTCAAACCTTATATTTATAAAAGTTAATTTTTCTAGATTATTTATAAGAAAAAACAAGTTTATAAAATAACATATGTTTAGAAATGCTTGAGATATTATTTAATCTGAACTAAGAATATAGATATTCACAAAAGTTCAAAAAAGAATGTTAATTAATTAGATTTTTGTGAAGTTGAATATTTACTAGCAAGACATTCTAGTACTTTGATTCCGAAATAGGTTCATAAAACTTGGCTTTTGAATAGAAACTGGGATCATGGATTTTTCCAGGAAATAAAGAATCTATTTTGGAATCGAAGCACTAGAATATTTCAGACTAACCTGAGTAATTCTTTTCGTGAGATTCGATTAATAAGTCCCCACTCCTCTCTACCTTTGGACATTTTTATCTACTTTTGAATCTCAATCTCATTTCTAAATACTGTGACATCCATAAATGACTTTTGTATTACTGAATTTTGCATTTTTACCTGGGACTGAAGAACCCCAGGAGGTTTACAACCGTTTTCGAAATTGCAGTCACTTTGCCACTTTTATATAATTCCATTTTGTTTTTGTACTACTTCCTGCTGCATTTGTTGCTGTAAGTTTAACCGTGTAGGTTCTCGCTGCTGAATATGTGTGTGTAGGACTCTTTTCTGTTGAAGATTTCCCATCTCCGAAATCCCATTTCCATGAAGTTGGCGATCCTTTGCTAGTCTCCGTAAATGTTACCTTTAGTGGCGCTTTTCCTGAAAGTGGCCAGCCCCAGAAATCTGCAACGGGAGCTTGCGAAGTTCCTGTCACGGTTATATAATTTGATTTTGTTACTGTGTTGCTGCCTGCCGCATTGGTTACTTTGAGGGTTACTGTGTATTTTCCGGCTTTGGAATACTTATGCGTTGGATTCTGCTTGGTTGAACTT
>NZ_LMVP01000251.1 GCF_002287235.1 Methanosarcina spelaei | reverse complement strand
CCTTATCAGCAGATTGATGATACAGGTGCAAGAGTCAATGGTGTCAATTATTATACTCAAATTCTTTGTAATCCTTATTATACTGCTTATTTTACAGTTCCCAATAAAAATAGAGAAAATGTTTTAGACGTGCTTTTATGTGGAAAAGAAAAAACATACTGCTTTACTGATGAAGCATATAATCTGATGAAAACGTTTAATGTTTCCCAAAGTTGGATGGAAAAACTCTCGTCTTTTAAAAACAAAATATTCAGTGACGAAGAAATGCGTCGAAAACTGGATTGTGTTTTCTCACTTAATGGATATAAAACTACTAAGAAGAAAGTCCTTGAAGCCTGTGCAATTGCGGCCTATCATCAAAGTAAAGACATACCTGTGGTTACCACACTTTTAAGTGATGATGCACGTCAGTTCAGGCAAATTGCATATCACCATGCTCTTTGTTGGATTCATGACGGTAGAAACTACAAGAAATTAAGGCCAATAGTTCCGTATCATAAAGAAAAGCTGAAAGCTTTTCTGAACAGTTACTGGAACTTTTATGGTGAGCTTTCTAAGTTTAGAATAAAACCAGATTCAGAGGTAGCGGAGCAATTATCCGTTAAGTTTGATCAGTTGTTTTCTACCAAAACAGGATATGAACAGCTGGATGAAAGAATCGCTAAGACAAAAGAGAACAAGGAACAGCTGTTAAAGGTCCTGGTCTTGCCAGAGGTTCCGCTGCATAACAATGCAGCGGAACTAGCGGCGAGAGCAAAAGTCAGAAAAAGAGATGTGAGCCTTCAAACCATAACAGAGGAAGGAACAAAAGCAAATGACACATTTATGACGATTGTTCAGACAGCAAAGAAACTGGGTGTAAGTGCATATCAGTACATATGTGATAGAGTTAGCGGTACATTTGGGATGCCATCTCTGGCTCAACTAATCAGAGAAAAAAGCTCAATAAGCAGAAATTGAGAGCTTTCCACTCAATTTGAAGAGGATACTTATTTAGCATGAAAGTACATGAGGATATCTTCCTCACGTGCTCTCTTCACCTTCTTTTTCCATTATCGCAAATATTTCACTAATTATTTTTATTCGTTCATCAACTGAGAATATTTCTGTCTCAACAATCTTCCTCTTTTGAATTTCTCCTTTTTTATATCCAGTTCCATCTTCGTACATCTCATCGTTTACGATAAGATGCCATATTATCGTTGCAATTTTCCTTGCCAAGGCAATAATTGCCTTGGAATGCCCAATTGACTTCTTTTTCCTGTTAAAAAACTCTTTTAACTTACTGTTATTCTTTCTTGCCGCTGCTTGAGAAATCTGCGTAAGAATCCATCTTGCTCCCTTTGATCCTCTCTTTGTGATTCTTCCGTTGTGGTATTTATCTGCAGATTGATACACATTAGGAACCAGACCAAGCCAGGAAGCAAGCTTATTTCCAGAAGAAAAATCCTTGAAATTTCCTATTTCAGCAAGTAGAACTGCCGCACCAAGTTCTCCTATGCCTGGAACTGACATTAAAATCTCCATTTCTCTTTTATGCTTTTTATAAGCATAATTGAAAATTTCTTTTTCTAAAGCTTCGATCTCATCATCAATACTCTTTATGAGTTTCAGACAGATCTGAAGTCTGAATGCAGCACTTTGAGAGATTTCTCGATCAAGAATTT
>NZ_LMVP01000250.1 GCF_002287235.1 Methanosarcina spelaei | reverse complement strand
AATTATATTTTAAATGGCATTAAGTTTTCGACATTTCAAGTGCGTAAGTCCTAATAGTTCTAAATAGCGAACTCCGCCCTCAATCTGGTGTTTAAATTTATCAATGTCATATAGAGTCAGAGCATATATCATATTGCCCACTACTTCAGGAGAAGACCCTCCACTTTTAGTGATCTCTATGTATCTGTCTACCTCTCTTGAGTGTTGTAAGGTATCTGACTTATCGATAACCCACAAGTCAAATGAACCGTCTTGACATGTGTTGTACTTGAAAAGTATATCGAGGGCTTCATCACAAATAGAAGTCAGCTCTATTCCCCCTGTTCGAGATAAAAGCTGGATTACCATGGCAAGATCATCGGCATCTGGCGGAAGTTCTAAAAAATCGGGTATATAGCTCCATCCTCCCCTTAATTGAGGATGCTTTGATTTGATTATGAGTTTAACTTCTTTTTTAATCAGCCCTTTTGTAATGCGGTTATCTATATCAAAGCAGTCAAGAAGACTGTCCAAAATCACCATGCGCTGGAAAAAGATAGTTGGGTGCATCTGAAGCAAGATTCCCTGGAATGTAATGCGAGGGAGAGTCATGTAGTGGACTGCCTCTGGATAGCCCATACTATTTTGAGCCAATATATAATCTATGCCTTTTTTTGACTCAGTTCCAAAATCTAGTGATGAAAGTAAGTGTAACATCACTACATAAATTTATAATTCTCTAATTATGTAATGATGTTACGGCAAAAACAATGGTAATTATAAATCTTACTCTTAATAACTTATCGGAACTCCCTGCTCTCTCATACCTTTTTGATAGTTATAGCAATGATTACGAATATACCACAAGAGGAATTTTTCGTAGAAAAATTCCTCCAGCCTGCCCTATTTGCAGTGCTCCTATGGTTCATAACGGCTATAATCTATACATCAAAAAAGGTCTTGGAAAAATCAGCATTGGTCGATACAAATGCCAAAATTGTGGTAGTACAGACGAAGAAGATCATAGTTTTTGGGAAGGTCTGAAAACTTTACTTTTTGATTCATTTAATAATTTTTTCCAGGTGCTCAGATACCATAAAGTTTCTTATGATGGAATTTCTGATATAATGAGCTTCATATTTCCAAGATCAAGAAGCACTATTTTTAGAACATTCAACAAAGAAATGGAACAGGAAAATGTTCCAATTTTAGAAAATGTACATATGGTGCACTATGACGAACAGCATCCAAAAGAGGGACGTTGTCAGAAATACCGTTTAACATTACTGGATGCAAAAACTCAAAGAACAATAGCAGATGAACTTTTTGAGGATAAAAGTTCAGAAACCATCAAAACGTTTCTACGAAAAAATCTAGATACATCAGAACCTGTGTTTATTGTTACGGATTTTGATAAGAGATACCCAGATATTTTAAAGGAAGTTTTTGGGGATAAGTTAGTGCATCAATACTGTTTGATGCACTTAAACAAGCTTATAGTTAGCGATTTTCCGAAGAAAACAACAATTGAACAGGAACTATTAAAATACAGGTTATTGAATATATTTTACAATCGTGAAAATGAGATTAAATTCCTGGAAAAAATTCTATCTGAAGAACTTAACGTAATTATGAATGAAGAAAAGCATCAAGAATGGAGTATAAAGGCAAAAAAGGAATTTAACCGATTTAGATATAAATTGAAGCTAGAAA
>NZ_LMVP01000249.1 GCF_002287235.1 Methanosarcina spelaei | reverse complement strand
TGAGGTTTTGTCGGTTTATCGGCATCTGGGTGGTGGGTTTTTGTGCTTAGGAGGTGATCCAGCCGCAGATTCCCCTACGGCTACCTTGTTACGACTTAACCCCCCTTGCAAAGCACAGGTTCGAACACGACACAGAGTTCGTGCCCTCACCCATACCTCACTCGGGTGGTTTGACGGGCGGTGTGTGCAAGGAGCAGGGACGTATTCACCGCGCTATATTGAAACGCGATTACTACGGATTCCAGCTTCACGAGGGCGAGTTACAGCCCTCGATCCGAACTAAGGATGGGTTTGTGAGATTACCAGCCCTTTTCAGGGGAGGGGCCCATTGTCCCATCCATTGTAGCCCGCGTGTAGCCCGGGAAATTCGGGGCATACTGACCTACCGTAGCCCGCACCTTCCTCCGATTTAACACCGGCGGTCCCCACAGAGTACCCATCATCCCGGAGGACATGCTGGTAACAGTGGGCACGGGTCTCGCTCGTTGCCTGACTTAACAGGATGCTTCACAGTACGAACTGGCGACGGCCATGCACCTCCTCTCAGCGATTCAGGCAAGGTCTTCAGCCTGGC
Organism: Methanosarcina spelaei; assembly: GCF_002287235.1. Lineage (GTDB taxonomy): Archaea > Halobacteriota > Methanosarcinia > Methanosarcinales > Methanosarcinaceae > Methanosarcina > Methanosarcina spelaei. Next base: position 1,129 of record NZ_LMVP01000249.1, on the reverse strand, counting down.
CTACATTTTGCTGTCGTCCCCGGTGAGTTGTCCGGCGTTGAGTCCAATTAAACCGCAGGCTCCACCCGTTGTTGTGCTCCCCCGCCAATTCCTTTAAGTTTCAGCCTTGCGGCCGTACTTCCCAGGTGGCTCGCTTCACGGCTTCCCTGCGGCACCAGACACGGTCGCGCCATGCCTGACACCTAGCGAGCATCGTTTACGGCTGGGACTACCCGGGTATCTAATCCGGTTCGTGCCCCCAGCTTTCGTCCCTCACCGTCGAACCCGTTCTGGTAAGACGCCTTCGCCACAGGTGGTCCCACAGGGATTACAAGATTTCACTCCTACCCCTGTAGTACCTCTTACCTCTCCCGGTTCCAAGTCTGGCAGTATCCCCCGAAAGCCTAATAGTTGAGCTATCAGATTTCCCGGAGGACTGACCAAACCGGCTACGGACCCTTTAGACCCAATAATCACGATCACCACTCGGGCCGCCGGTGTTACCGCGGCGGCTGGCACCGGTCTTGCCCGGCCCTTGCTAACGGGTGTATTTTACACACCCGGACAGCCAGCATATGATGCTGGCACTCGGTGTCCCCTTATCACGGTTTCCCGCATTGTAAAGTTTTCGCGCCTGCTGCGCCCCGTAGGGCCTGGATTCATGTCTCAGAATCCATCTCCGGGCTCTTGCTCTCACAACCCGTACCCGTTGTTGGCTAGTAGGTACATTACACCCACTACTACCTGATAGGCCGCAGACCCATCCTTGGGCAGACGAATCCATTTTACGCATAAAGCATTCCAGCATATGTGCGTTATCCGGAATTATCCCCAGTTTCCCGGGGTTATGCCGGACCCAAGGGCAGGTTATCCACGTGTTACTGAGCAGTACGCCATGTTCACGAAGAACATATGACTCGCATGGCTTAGGCGAACACCGATAGCAGTAACCTCTGGCAGGATCAACCAGAATTGTTAAAGTATCGCACACTTCAAAATTAAAGGTCTTGGTCGCAGAAACTTGCACTAACAACTATCAATTCAGTTATTTCAGTTTCGCGATGATGTTTTATGAAAAACTCTCACCGCCCAGAATTAACCGAACCGACAAAATCCTCGTCAGACAGGAAAAAACTCCTGACTCCATTAA
>NZ_LMVP01000248.1 GCF_002287235.1 Methanosarcina spelaei | reverse complement strand
AGGTCCAACGCAAAGGTGATTCTGGATCACCACTACTTGTTGGTTCAATAAGACTTTCAAGATCAGATATAAGTGTGGGATCTTTATCAACACTCTTTTTGCGACCTCCCCCAGGAGCTCGAATCTTACCATCAGGAATAGATGTTCCACTTGCTCCAATCGTTCCACTTGCTAGTTCTTTACAAGCTTTAGAAATAGTATCACGAGAGATTCCTGTTGCACGAGAAACTATGCTGATTCCACCTTCACCAAGGCTAATAGCCTCAGCACCAGCAAATAGACGTTTCTTTTGTTCATCGAGAAACGGTTTGAGCAATTCATACTTTTCAGAGAGAATTTTCTCAAGTTGGTTACTCATATATATTCAATAGAAGGAACCCATATAAATAAATGCCTGAATTATTTTGTGACAATCACTTAGGGGATAAGTTTCAAATCCGAATATTGACCTGTTGTTTTCGGACAAGCAGTTTTTTTTAAAGGCTTGTGGGCAAGCTTGTTACGATATACTATATTTACAACATTGATTATTGAACATCTATAGGCTCTTAAAAAATTCTCTGATAATTTTTAGCAGAAATAGTGGTACTGATAAGTACCGATTAACTCCAGCTTATATTTGTTGAGCAGGTAACTTTCACATATACACTTGATATTATCTTTCACCGGCATTGTTTTGGGTATACTTTCGCAACATAAAGGACTCAGTTCCAAAATCTAGTGATGAAAGTAAGTGTAACATCACTACATAAATTTATAATTCTCTAATTATGTAATGATGTTACGGCAAAAACAATGGTAATTATAAATCTTACTCTTAATAACTTATCGGAACTCCCTGCTCTCTCATACCTTTTTGATAGTTATAGCAATGATTACGAATATACCACAAGAGGAATTTTTCGTAGAAAAATTCCTCCAGCCTGCCCTATTTGCAGTGCTCCTATGGTTCATAACGGCTATAATCTATACATCAAAAAAGGTCTTGGAAAAATCAGCATTGGTCGATACAAATGCCAAAATTGTGGTAGTACAGACGAAGAAGATCATAGTTTTTGGGAAGGTCTGAAAACTTTACTTTTTGATTCATTTAATAATTTTTTCCAGGTGCTCAGATACCATAAAGTTTCTTATGATGGAATTTCTGATATAATGAGCTTCATATTTCCAAGATCAAGAAGCACTATTTTTAGAACATTCAACAAAGAAATGGAACAGGAAAATGTTCCAATTTTAGAAAATGTACATATGGTGCACTATGACGAACAGCATCCAAAAGAGGGACGTTGTCAGAAATACCGTTTAACATTACTGGATGCAAAAACTCAAAGAACAATAGCAGATGAACTTTTTGAGGATAAAAGTTCAGAAACCATCAAAACGTTTCTACGAAAAAATCTAGATACATCAGAACCTGTGTTTATTGTTACGGATTTTGATAAGAGATACCCAGATATTTTAAAGGAAGTTTTTGGGGATAAGTTAGTGCATCAATACTGTTTGATGCACTTAAACAAGCTTATAGTTAGCGATTTTCCGAAGAAAACAACAATTGAACAGGAACTATTAAAATACAGGTTATTGAATATATTTTACAATCGTGAAAATGAGATTAAATTCCTGGAAAAAATTCTATCTGAAGAACTTAACGTAATTATGAATGAAGAAAAGCATCAAGAATGGAGTATAAAGGCAAAAAAGGAATTTAACCGATTTAGATATAAATTGAAGCTAGAAA
>NZ_LMVP01000247.1 GCF_002287235.1 Methanosarcina spelaei | reverse complement strand
TATATTTGTGGAGTTGCTAAAAACAATGTGGTAAAAGCCAACTGCGTAACTCCTACATAACTTAAGTGGGTAAATTGCCATATTTAAGGTCAATGAATAGATAATTTTTGAAAAAAAGAAATAATATGGCTTTAAAGATAACTTTGCTGTTAGCCAATTGTGAAAATAGTTTGAATAGAAGCCTCCTGAAATTTCATGACCATTAGAGCTAATGGTATTGTTTTGATCGCAAAAATAAGTAAAAAAATCGATCAATAGGAATTTTTGGATTTAACGGATAATAAACTCACTTTTTGAGTTTTGTACAAAATGAGTACCCAGCTTTGAAAAAAGAGCTTCAATCCTAATTTTAAAAAAGAATTGTTAACAGTTGCGGTTTCAAGAATTTACATCCATTACTTAAGATAAATATGGTTATTAAATAATAAATATGCAGAGAAAAATTATAAATTTTACATATATAAACATTTGAAAAGATTAATATATCTGAAAAATTGTTAATAAAATAATTATATGTATTAAAAATAGTTATAATTTGAGAAAAATTAATGAGAAAGAGTCCAAAAATAACTGTCAAAGAAAAGATCTTCGAAACGGGAATTAATTTGATATATTTATTCTGGAAAACATCTGATCACACTTCTAGAACAGAATAATAGTTATTTGACTTTTGCTTTTACTAGCAATATTCAGGTTCCTGTAATTGTCTTATAAAACTGCTTATGCACAGATTTCTGGAATTCTTTCTCTAATTGATAACAGGAGGAAGGTTAATGAATAGAAAACTGATTTTGATATTGTTAACTCTGATTCTGAGTAGCGGAGTCTGCCTGGCTGATAATTATGTAGGTGGAATCCCTCTGACCTCTGTCAAGAGTGGAACAGTAAGTGGGGGTGTCTATTGTGACAGCTACTACGGAACAGGAACTCAGCCAATACACACCGCTAAAACTATAGACAAGTCCTTTACATTACCGGCTAACGCCAAAGTTGAATGGGCAATGCTGCTCACAACCGTATATTGTGGACATATGCAAAATAATTACCAAGGAAAAGCAAAAGTAAGCTTTAACGGGAAAGTCCTCGGAACAGAAACCCTTAATGTTCCTTTTGTATTCCTTGTCAATGGTGGTAACAATGGGAAAGGGTATGTCAAGGTAAACGACCATGTTAATAGGGTAACCAGCGACTACATGATGTATTATGATGTCACAAGCCTTGTAAAATCCGGGAACAATAAAGCTACCGTACATACTGAACCTAGTGACAATAAATTTGATGGCAGAATAAAACTGATAACCCTTGTTGTAGCTTACAATGATGGCAGCGGAAAAAAGATCTGGTATCAGGTAAACCGCGGCCATGATGCGGATACTTATTATGTTGATGACAATGGTAAAACTTACGTTGGGAGCACAGCTTTTAAAGCAGCTTTACCAGCAGGTTCTACATTAACATCTGCAAAGCTTACAGATATACACATGGCAAGTACAGACGGGAAATATACTTTTAACGGAAAAACACTCACCTCAGGCAAACCTCAGGGCACATATTGTGGACTGGATTCATGGGATATTAAAAACAATTTTAAGTCTACCGGCACAAACACCCTGAAATATGACAGGACTGAAGCCTTCTATAAAAACGCACTTGCCATAATAACAGCAGAATATAAGACCTCAAGTAACAAACCTGTTGCTGCATTCTCTGCATCTCCTACATCAGGAAAAGCACCGTTAACAG
>NZ_LMVP01000246.1 GCF_002287235.1 Methanosarcina spelaei | reverse complement strand
TAAAATATGATAAGGGAAAATGGAAAAACTATTATATTTTTTATGCGGTTGAAAAACCATTGAATTTGAAGAGGATACAAGTTATCTGTTAATCAAAGACTATATGTTGATGAAATTTGTCGTTACTCACACATAATCTATTAATCAGAGATTATCTATTAAACGCTGAGTAAAATTTTTTAATATGTATGGCATGTTAGTTCTTATATGAGAAATCTTGCTTCCGATACTACTGCTGCAGATACTATCCCTCTAAAATTAGTTGTGTACTTAAGTCTGCTTGCAGCAGTGCTAATTATAGCATTTCAGGCCTGGCATAACGCAAGTCCTGTCCTGGAAGAGGCGCAGATTAAGTCCCAGGTTGAGGCTGCTTCTCTGTCGATCCGTTCAATTCAGGAAGGGTATGCCCGAGATTCTGCTGAGAGTCATAGTCCTGAAGGGACAATGTGTACCCTCAAATTCTCCTTTCCTTCTTCAGTCAGGTATATTAGCTTCGGAGTGGACCCTGATCACGAATGCAATGGACAGCTTCAAGATTCGGAATGGGTTCTTGAAAATAATACTATTATCTACCAGTATGAAAACGGAGTTAAAAAAAGATTATTTCTTGCAGGAAAGCCGGTACACTTTATAAAAGGCGAGCAAAATTCTAAAGGAGCATGGGTGCCCTGGGAGAGCCGGGAAAACATCCTGACACCTTTATCTCCTGAAAAGACAGGAGTTGTAATTGAGTATCCGGTTTCTGGAGAATTCCTCTTCGAGCTGGTCATGCAAAACGGGATAAGGTACACTATGTCTCACTTTTGAAGGATGATATGTAGTTCAAAAACAAAAAGAAATGAAAAATCAAAAATGATGGTCCAAAATCAGAACCAAAAGTAATAGTTTAAATGTCAAAATTCAAAACGGAAACTTAAAATGGAAACTTAAAATGGAAATTCAAACTTAATATTTCAAAAGTGAAGCTCAAAATGGAAACTCAATATGGAAACTCAATATGAAAACTCAAAATGAAAACTCAAAATGAAAACTCAAAATGGAAACTCAAAATGAAAATTCAAAATGAAAACTCAAAATGAAAATTCAAAATGAAAATTCAAAATGAAAACCCAAAAGTGAAATTCAAAATGGAATTTCAAAAGTGATAATCAAGAATAAGATATCAATAAGGCTCTTGCAGGTGCGCCGTCACAACCTTCAATTTTAAGGGGAAGGCAGAGGAAGAAATAAGTTCCTGCTCGTATGGAGCTGAGTTCAAGACATTCTATTATGTTCACATTACCTGAAAGAAGGATGTGGTGAGCAGGTAGAGTTTCGGAATAAAAATTGTCCACCGAAAAATCGTCAATTCCGATCGTCTTGAAGCCTTTTTCAACAATCCAGGCTGTTCCGCTTTCGTCAAGGTATGCAGAGCCAGATTTTTCCTTCCCTAGTTCCATACTTTGTGGATCTGACTCTGTACTTTGTGTACTAAGGTTACCTGCATTTCCTTGTTTCCGAGAAAAGGCTTCTGTTTTCAGAAGGAGGATCTGGATATTTTCAGGAGCTCCCATGTTCTGAAATGCCTTTTCAAGAATACGAGCAGTCAGTTCACCTGACAGTGATGAAAAGTCGAGAATAAGAGCCGGACCCATGAGGCTTTTTAGTTCCAGTTTGTCAATAGTCAGGCCATTTTTCAGGATATGAGAAGGAGCATCGACATGTGTGCCTGTATGGCTTCCAAGACTCAACTTTGATACAGCATAGCCTTCCTCTTCAAGAGTACAGACCTTCTCAATTGCAGGTATCGGGTCTCCGGGAAAAGTCCGTGTAAAAGGGGAAATCGGGACGGTAATATCTATTATTTTTCCATGAGCTGTGAGTTTCCCCATTTCAGCCTGAAATTCTTCCACTTGAGTAAAAATTCCTTTCACGTCAATTGGAGTTTTTCCCATGTTAACACCTTTAACGTCTTATTCCATATAGATAATGGACCTGTTCGTGCACTCATCTATGCATTTCATACAAAGGGTGCATTTCTTGGGGTCTATTTTCGCAAGCTCATTTTCCTCATATATTGCACCTACAGGACAGACATCTTTGCATTTTCCGCATCTTTTGCAGCCGAAAACCACGACGTATCCATTTTGTTCTGACATCAGTGATCAGTGAACCTTTAGCACCTCATGGTTATATCAGTTTCCGAGAAAAACCCCTTCTTTATAAAGGCGTCTCCATACTTTCAATCTGGAGTCAAAAACAAGCCTTATATATAAAAAAAAAGAATATGCAGATTCAGGTATGGAAAAGTTCACTGAAGATGAAACCGGTTCTTTTTACAGTTATCTCTCCGAAGGGTGTAGACTCTGCCAGAAGGGCGCCAAAATGGTTCTTTTCGTAACAGGCCTTTGCACCAGGAACTGCTTTTACTGCCCTCTTTCTGATGAAAGACGAGGAAAAGACCTTGTTTTTGCGAATGAAAGACCTGTAAACAGCGATGAGGATTTACTGAAAGAAGCCGAGCTTATGAATGCTCTTGGGACAGGAATCACAGGTGGAGAGCCCTTACTAAAGCTTGAAAGAGTTCTGTATTATATCCGAATGCTCAAGACTTCTTTCGGAAAAGGGCATCACATCCATCTCTATACTTCTATGGCTCCTGGAAGGCAGATCCTTGAAAAGCTTGCAGATGCAGGCCTTGATGAAATCCGTTTCCATCCTCCGCAGAAATACTGGAATGACCTTAAGAACAGTCAATACGCAGATGCTCTGCAAAATGCAAAGGAACTCGGAATCGAAGCCGGAATCGAGATTCCTGCTCTTGAAGGGGCGGAGAAGGTTGCAGCTTTTGCAGAAGAAACTGGAGTTTTCCTTAACTTGAATGAACTCGAATTTTCGGACAATAACTCGGAAGCTCTCTTGATGAATGGTTTTTGTCTCGAATCCGACACGTCCAGTGCGGCTGCAGGGTCCTGTAAATTTGCCAGGACTGCTCTTACGAAGTGTAAAAAGGCCCATTTTTGTTCTTCAGTTTATAAAGATGCAGTTCAGCTCCGCAAAAGATTTCAGCGGATCGCAAAGAACACTGCAAGAGAGTTCGACGAAATCACCGACGACGGCACTCTGGTGTATGGGGTAATTGAAGGGGGAGACCAGGAGCTTGCAGAAAAAACTTTGCGGAATCTGGAAATCCCATCCGAACTGTTTGAAGTAAAAAATAGAAAAATCGAGATCGCCTGGTGGGTACTTGAAGAATTAAAAGAAAGCATTAAAGAAGAACTGGAACCCTCAGGATCAAGGCTTACTATTATTGAAAGATATCCATTCGAAGACGGAATGCTTGTCGAGCTAATTCCTCTTTAAGGTACTCTCCGAGCAAGTAAGCTGGCAAAGAATAACTATTTCCTGAATTCATGAAGCGTCTTTAAGGTTAACTAACTCCTGCAAAGAACTTTTCTAAAGAGAAATACTTCCCGCATAACTCATTAAAAAATTTTAAATATGTTGGAGACCAACTTTATCTAAACCTAAAAACTGTTACATTTAGAACTCTTAAGTGTTTTCTTATGCCTTACCCGATTGTACATGTGCTATTCTTTGTATTCTGTATAAGTGCAGTGGCAGTCTTTGCTGCTATCAGATCGTTTTTTCGAGGGGAACTCTCTCTTAAGGGTTCAACGAACTTACTATTTCTGATGTCTGTAGGCAGTGTCTGTGCATTATTCCCGGATATTATGGTCATTCACAGCTTGCTAGTAAACGGTACTATGGAACATTGCTGGGTCGGCCCGATTCCAACACATTCACTTTTATTCAGTCTTTCAGCAGTCCTGTTCGGGATTGTTGCAGGATATATTAAGTACAGGAAGTCTGACAGGGCAGTGTATCTCGGACTTCTTGCAGAGGCTGCGTTTGCTTCTCACCTGTTGCTCGATGACATAAGTGAAGGAGGCTGTGAGTACCTTTATCCATTGTACAAGGAGAAGATTAGTTTATTTTCAATGATGGACACAGGTTTTCGGGAAACCGGAGTCTTTAATTACCTGATGACATCTTTTGTATCGGTCTTTTTCATTTGTTCCATAATAATGATAGCACTCTTTGCCCTGAGTAAGTACGGTTTTGAGCTAAACTACAAAACCGAAAAATAAAATAGTTGAAAATATTGGGTTGTCCTCTGTTATCTGGTTGATATTATTCTCAAATGATCGTAAAGTAGTTTCCATGTTTTTTGTTCCGAGCTTCAGCGCGACTTGAGCTGACTTGCGTTACTTGCACAAAAAAGCAAGCACTTGTCCTACTGAATATTCATCATGGTAATATCAACCAGATAACACTGGAAGATCTTTTCATTCTGTATCAACGTAATCCACCCATTTTTCTTTTACCTCAATCCACAAGCATAAACTATTCTGTTAAAAGAGATTGCAGATGCGGTTATGAACACAAAAAATACCAGTTTTAACCTCAAATTGCGAGAAGAAACTTTTTGCAACACAACCTTCAGGCTTCAATAGAGTTTTGGTGAAAAATCGAAATCTTTTTTAACTTTTCAATCAATTTCGTTTTGCAGGCTGATACAAAGCTTATGTCTCAAAATCCTATAGTTAACCAAATTACTGAATATTTTAATATCAGCCTGCAAAATATCCTTTTTTGACAGTGTCTTATAGTCTTTATTTTGTTCAATTTGCGATAAGATTCTTTCATGACTCCAGCTGAGGCATTTCCAATTTTTGATACAACTGGAAAGAAACTTTATCTTATTTAATTAAGAAAAACAAGATGGAATGCTTTATTGATAGAATATCTCGTTATGTTGTTTCAAACATAATACTATTTAAATTTAAAATTATAGTTCCGTTGTAAATAATTGATCGTCCACCATTATGCGGTTGATATTTTTCATGATTAATTTTCCAGTGCTAGAAATGCCCTATGCTTCGTGCATCAAGCATGCTATTAACCTTACTAAATTGCAAATATGATACGCCACTAAAAACATTTGGAAATAACATCAACTAGCTAATAGTGCACGATCAAAGTATTAAAATCAGGTTTTAAGTTCACCTACACCTTCAAGCTTTTTAATTACCCTGGCAGGATAGCCCAGAGCAAGACTATTTGGAGATATGCTGCGGTTAACTACTGATCCGATACCTATTATTGAGTTATCCCCGATTTCTACACCCTGAGTGATTATACATCCAGGGTTTACACAAACTCCACGTCCGATTTTTATGGGAGCCATAGTTCTCGGATATGCTTGTCTTGTAGTCAAACTCCCTCTCGTATGAGCAGATAGTATGCATCGGTCCCCGATTTCAGAGTAATCTCCTACCGTAATTAATTCAGGGTGGATTCGATCAAAAACCACATTATAGCCGACATATACATTATGCCCAAGATTTACACCCCTCATCCTGTGCAGTTTTGCCCTCCAGGAAGGAACGGGAATGAATGAGGCAAGCTGTTCCAGAATCCAATTTTTAAAATATTTTATGCCAAACAGAAGTTTATTACTGTGGTAATGGTCCGCAACTTCGCTAAAAGCTACTTTATCTCTATTAGACACTACAGTAGTCACGCTATACCCCCCATTTCTATCTAGTTATTTATACAACCTACATTCCGCAGATGTACACAGATGTAGAATTTATTTGCCGATTTGCCATATTATCTCATCAAATCCGATTTTAAGTTTTTAGCTTATTGCCGTATTGAGATAATAAGTGGCATTTTTGTGTACATCTGCGGAAAGTGGGATACAATTTTCTCGATTAAATTATTTTACATGACTTTTCTGTCAAATTATTTTATAATACATCCTTATTAAATTTTTTACGCTTTTTCATTGGCATTTCGATAGATAAATAAATTACTTATTACGCCTAATTAATTTTGGCATTAATAATCTGCCTAGTACACTGTCCATTATGCTTAATCATACATACTCTCAGGCGACTCTTATGCTAACTATAATTCTCCTGTTAACTTTTACTTCTGGTTACAAGCTTCATAAGCAGTGATTTTTTTATTTCTACCGCATCATTAGGGCAAAGTTCACGGCAGCAATAACAGTGAATGCATTTCTCTTCGTTAATTTTGAGTACACTGTCTATTTTCTCAATGGCATGCGCTGAACAGTTCGAAACGCAGGCTCTACAAAGTTCACATTTTGAAGTGTTAATAATAGGCCTTACAGCTAATTGTTTTCTAAGGATTCTCATAAGGAAAGCTGGTATATAAGCCGTAATTCCGCCTTCAGGGCTTTTGAACCTGACCTTTGCTTTTTCCAGCAGTATCCCAACAATCTCAGGATGCTCGGTTCCGAAACCTCTTTTGATTGCAGCTATATTTGTAGGAACCTTTAAAGGATCGACTCCTATAAGCTCAGAGGCTACTATATCCAGGGATACACAGTCATAACTTGCCATAATCACGCCTGCAAAGATAGGTGTGCCATTGGACGGACCATTTCCTTCCATTCCAACCACTCCATCCATAACTGCAAGCTGAGGCTTGACAACAGAATATATGTCAACAATTGCTTCTCCAAAACGGCGGCGGTCTTCCAGGAAATGAGCTTGTTTTCTAGTTTTCTGAGGTACGGCGCCGAAGAAATTTTTAACTGCCCCTGTATACAGTGTGAGTTCATGGGTCTTGAGCTTTGGAAGAGAGATTACTACATCTGCCTCAAGTATGGCTTTTGAGATGTACAGATGAGAAAACTGACTTGCATTCGGAACATCAATTTCAATAAAACCTGACGTCTCAAAATTGATCAACTCAACCCCATGATCGAAAGCAACATCCTCAATACCAGACACTTTAAGCGCCTGCGAAGTCGTAGTGGATCCGGGTTTCACAATACCGGACCCGTCTCCTACAACTGGAATGCCTCCTGCTTCCGAGACAAGTTCGCACATAGCGGATACTATCGCCGGATGGGTGGTAACGGCATCCTCTGGCGGTCGAATAGAAAGCACATTGGGTTTGAGAAGCACGCGGCTGCCAGGAACTATAATTTTCTCAAGCCCGCCTATCAGGTTTAGCGCTTCGTTTATCGATTCTTTAGCACTCGAATAGTCCTGGCATTCAACAACTGAGACCCTGGTATTCATATTCACACTTTTTAATTTTGTTTACAGGCATTTCCACAGTTTTTACCTGTTGATATAACAAACAGGCGGCGCGGCTCGTATATATTCTGTATTATTTCTTATTCTATGGATATGCTTCTGGGCTTTTTCGATTGTCTCTCTGGACAGCCCGGTGCTCTTTTCAATTACTTGCAGGGGCAACTGATGTTCCTGGGCATACAGCATCTGATCCATGATCTGAATCGGCATGCGCCAGTAAAATTCCTCATCAGTTGTGTAATGGCTCCAGGTATCAGCACTTGGAGGACGTTTCATAATTTCTTTGTTGATATCCAGATATCTCCCCAGAGCATAGACCTGGGTCTTATAACAGTCTGCCAGAGGTTCAAGATCTACACCCCCATCCCCATATTTCACAAACTGACCAAGAACTACTTCGGTCTTGTTGGTCGTACCGCAAACTGCATAATTCAACGTTTCAGCATACATATATTGAACGAGCATTCTAGATCTCTGTTTGACGCCCTGCAAGCCTATTAATTCAAGATAATCGGTAGCTTTTAGCCTGTACTTTCCAATAGTTTCATTATTTTTTACTAAGCGGATATAGGGGACGTTTAGCGATCCCGTGTTAAGAAAATCAGGAAGAACTAACGAAGTTTTATGTATTCTGATATCATATTCAGGGCAGACTCTCTTTATAATTTGTTCTTTCTTATCATAGATATTAAGCGATCTTAGAATCGGAGATATGGGCACTTCTTCATACGACACTCCAAGGCTTTCACAGATCTCTGCTCCCAGGGTCTTGCTGGAAGGAGCGGATTCCTCTTCAGGAAGGAGAAGTCCATGCACGTTTTCTTTTCCCAGTTCCTGTACACATAGTGTAAGTGCTACAGCTGAGTCAATTCCTCCCGAAACTCCTATAACTATTCCTTTTTTCTTAAAACCAGTCACCTGATCTCTAATAAAACCCCTCAGTTTTAAAGCTATATTTTCAATGTTTCCATTGAGTTCTTCTATTATATTCATGCTCATTTCTTCTGTGATCTGCATAATTACCCCTCAAATAATTAGATCTTAGAATTAGACTGTTTAAGTTAGACTGTTCAAATTAAATTGTTTAAGTTAGACTGTTCAAGTTAGACTGTTCAAGTTAGACTGTTTAAGTTAGGCTGTTTAAGTTAGACTGTTTAAGTTAGACTGTTCAAATTAAACTATTAAACTTAATTGATTTGGTTATCTAATATAGTTAAGCTCTTTATCTCAGAATCAAACTTTAACGATTACTTTTTGTGAGCTCTTTACTTTCAAGTTAAGCTTTCTTGCAGCCTCTTCTATCAATGGCTGTGACAGTTTCTGATTAATTTTTTCAAGTCCCTCTTCTCTTGACATTTCACCGCTTCGGACAAGCCCTGCTATGTCAAAGGCATATGGATGAAACCCGTACTTCTCCAGGTGGTTGTAACAGGCAAAAGAGTTCAATGTACAGTTAGTTGAATTGCTGTCATTGATTCCCGGAAGTTCCCACCCGATTTCAAGCAGGGTCTCAAGTACTTTATCTTCACTGTAATCCCAGAGGCATAGAGGGTGCAGTATACTCGGAACATTTTCACCTACGTTCTCAAGAACCTCTTTTTTTAGGAGAAAGATTTCGTCCTTGTCCTCTACGCCTATTTTCCGAAGTTGTTTTTCAAATAAGTCTCTGGACCACTGAATAAAATTAACTGATAGGTTGATTATTGGATTAGGAGACTGTCCAGCTGTAAAGGCAAATATTACGAAAGGCGCTTTTTGAAGTATTGCCTGCTCTATTAACTTTTGTTTAATGATGGTGATGCAAACATTGCATATGTCACTGGCTCGATATTTGGCGAATTTCGGAAATGCGTCATATGACTCTGCAGCTTTTCGAAATGTATTATACAGAATTTCCTTTTCCATTGTTAACTGGAAATAATCGCATCCTGTGATCTTGCACATTTTTTTTGCATTCATTATTGCGTTTTCGGAAGTGAACCCGTTATCGAACTGTACAGCAAGTATCCTAAGGAAAGGATAGTCTTTTTTGAGTTTGTAGAGTGTGTAAGACGAATCTTTGCCACCGGAAAGTGCATAAATTACATCGTAGTTACCTTTTCCACCGTACTGTTCAAAAAGTTCTTCAATTCTGGACAGATATTTCTTTTTATCCTGCGAACTAAGGGGAGTATATGTCTCACAGAAGTGGCAGAGGCCAGTGTCCCCATTAATTTGTATACCTGGAATCTCGGAATCCAGAACACACTTTTTACATACTAGCTTTGACATGCTTGTATTCCTCTATAATGGATCTATTGGATATTTTCCCGTTTTCGCTCAAGGGAAGGTGATCAATGAATAGTATTTCTCTTGGACACAGGTAACCTGGCAGGCTTTTTCGGCAGAATGCAAACAGCTTTTCAATTTCTGTCCCTTCCGCAGGTATGACCATGAGGCTAATTGCAGTTCCCATAAGTTCATGGTGCACAGGTACGACAAAAACCCTTGATACTTCATTGTTTTCTTCTATGTTTCTCTCAATTTCTCTTGGGTTAACGCGATGATCACCGATTTTTAGAAGATCATCCTTGCGTCCTAGCAGTCTGATATATCCATTGGGCAATTTCTGTGCGAGATCGCCGGTATGCAACCACCCATTTATAATTCTCTTTTCCGTGGCGATTTCATCATCCAGATATCCCAGCATAATATTGTCTCCTGTAGCAACCAGTTCGCCCGTGATGCCAGGCTTTACTGGCCTGTACTCAGAATCAAAGACATCCAGTATAACCCCAGGAATTGCTTTTCCTATAGTGTCAATAAACTCGTCCACATCTTCTGCTGGCAAGTAGGCAAGCCTTGCGGTAGCTTCAGTTTGCCCGTACATAGGGAGAATCTCAATATCGGGAGCTAACTCCCTTATCTCTTTTACAATAGACCGGTCCATTCCCCCTCCTGCCGATGCAGCCGTTCTAACGTTTGAAAAGTCCTTTCTAAACCTCTCCAGATACCGAAGGAGTATACGGTAGGTGCTGGGCACCCCATAGAATATGGACACATCTGACCCTATAAGGCTGAAAACCGAGTCTATAAAATTCATATTTCCAATTCTGACCGAGCTACCAGCCATTAGATGGGAGTTAATTATGGAGTTCCCAAAAGCATGATGCGGGGATATTACCAGTGCCCCTTTGTCTCTGGAATTTATACGAAGGATCTTTATTATTGACTCTGCGTTTGCTATCAGGTTTCTGTCACTTAACATAACTCCTTTTGGGGTGCCTGTCGTACCTGAAGTGTAAAGAACTAGCCGTAATTCCGGATTATTCGCTTCTGTTTCAATCTTCTTGCGCAAAAATTCTCCAGATGTACTGCCGGAAATAATTATCACAGTTCCAAAACGCTCAAAAAAGTCCTCTCCAAATCTTGAGTACTGTGTATCGGTTGTGATGATATTGTTGATATGAGCAGTATAAAGGATTTTTTCAAGACTGAATTTAGGAAATTCTATTGGCAGAGGGACTGCAATATTGGTAGATCGATATACTGCCATGAGAACTTTCACATATAGCATGCCTGATTCTGCCAGTATTGCAAACCTGCAGTGTTTAAAATCATCTAATGTTAAAACAATAGTATTTATATCATTGTCAAGGCAGCTATAGGAAACTGAGTTTTTACCCTCTTCCAGGGCAATGTTTTGAGGAATTTTTCTGGCGTACTCAGCGATATACGCATCAATTCGCATATCTTTTCACTTCGCCAGTTTTGTTATCATATTAGTAATTCCCTGTAACGAATCAAAATTTTCCGGTGTCAGCATATCTTCAGGAATCTCTATAGAATATTTCTCACAGATATAGTCCATAAGTTCAAGTAATCCAATGGAATCTATAATGCCATTTTGAGTGAGAGAATCATTGTCCTTCAAACTACTGCCATTGTCCATGAAAGAATTAGCTTTTAAATAATCTACAATGTCATTCTTTATTTGTTCCATCTATATTTCCCCCAAAGTTTTCGTTCAGTGGACCAATAATCATAAATAATGCATTTCTGCTCATAATGACGTGAGTCCTCAGTGATAATTACGTAATCCAACTATATAAATAATTTGAGCCACTTATTGGCTGACAAAAGCCCTATTTAAGACGAAATATGAGTGAAAATCGATTGCATGCATTCTGATGTATTATATGATTTAATTTCTTTTCCATGAAAAAATATATATTCAGTATATTATCCGACAATCGGGGATTCATACGTGTACGAATCAGCCTGAATAAAACAGAAATAGATGCATAGCTTTAAACTTCAGATTTCATCGAAAATCTTCAGTCCCAATCACATTCGATTTTTTGAAGACGATTTATAATGGTGACGTACGATCCCTGAGAAGTAACGATAGAGATTAAGTATTTGTTGTCCAAAACGTAAGTTGAATAGTTAACACTATTGAGATCCAGTTCCTTATTAAAAACAAGATGCATCTTTTTATTTGAAAACTTGGAATAAGCTTCTTTTAAAGTCCATATTTTTAAAAGATCGGTTTCGCCTGTAATTTTGTCCACAAGTGAAATTTTCTTATGGAAGTTTTTAAAAGTACTTTTAAGAGCTAGTTTTCTAGCAAGTTCAATATCAATACCAACATCAACCTTTGAGATTGCAAGGACTGCAAGGCTTTCGGTATACGATATACAAATGCGTAGTTCATTGTGATTAAGGACGCAGACCTTCCCACATTCGTTTTTGTATGTGGATATTTCAGAGGCTGATTGCTCATTAGCAATCTTGCATATTATGTGTTTTAAAACCGTTCTGGAGACAATATATCTTTTCTTAAAGTAACTTGTCTGCAACCTCTCGAGATATTTCAATTCTATCTTGCTGAGGTAACTTGTACTGAATGTGTCATAGTTATCCAGGTCAACAAGAAAAACAAGAATATCACTCTGTTGCCACAGGTAAGGTACATATTCAAGAGAAACGGGAAAAGGCAATTTTAAGTACTCTTTGCACATGCAGTCCACTTACATATTTTATGTCTAGTATATATTCCATGCTTTTTATTATTGGAAACTTGCTGAGCAAGGGTATGAAAGCCGGATCAAGAAAAATTCCTGCCTTACCTAACCTTTTATGGGAATAATCTCAAAAGTTGCAGATATCAGGCTCAGTTGTAGTGTTTCCACTTTCGATGTGATGTATCTTTGTCGTTTAGCTCAGATTTATAGCTAAGTTTCGTATATACTACTCCTACTTCTTTAACATACTTTATAATTCTCAAACTTTCTTAAACATTGAGATCGGAGAATTTTAACTTATGAATAACGTGGATTGTTTATCGTCATTGACAGTATGCTGAAACTTATGTGTTGGTATTAAATTATAATTTATATTAATAATTAAAAAAAGCAATCCTAAAATATATAAACGATAAGGATATAGGGTATTCGTTTCTTAGCGCCTCTACTTAGAGGTCGCATACTTTTTATAACTAAAAGAATAGTGAGCAATATAATGCTAAAGCAACATAATTCAATCATTAACTGAGGTGTCCGAAACTGCAAACTGCGGAAGAAAGGGTAAGAGCGAGATTGATTAAGTATCTCGGCAGGGATGAAAACGGGATACGCAAGGTTGTGCTCAATCTCTTCCTGACCGGAGACAAGTTCACCACCGGTGAAGTTTACGATTACCTGGATAAAGGAAATTTTGAGGTAAGCTACCGGGGAGTGTCGGCTATGGTCGGGCTTATGAACACAAGGCTTGGAATTCTGAGCATAAATGTTACTGGAGATCACAACGTCTATTCCCTGAAAGAAAGTTATAAAAACATTGTTGGCTCTGTGCTTGAAAACTACTGAGCCACTCTTCTTGCTATCTGTTTTTGGGTAAAAATTTTGAAGTTGCTTATTGATTCTGCTAAAGCAGCGAAAAAAACGGAGTGATTAAAGACTTTGAATCTTGCTTCGAGGTACTCTGATTTACTTCAAGTAAAAACTGGGAACATTGGAGAGCTAAATACTTCCAAAATTTAGCTCGATAAGCGAGATATAGCGCATACAGTTTTTATTTCTAATAGAATCTCAGTCTAATAACTACTACCAGAACTCAGTTTTATTCTTAATATAAAAATCATCATATAAGAATCATCAGGAGTATTTTTATGATCGCAAGTTAGATTGGCCATTTAAGATATGAGATATAAAGACGCTTTAAAATGTGAAATATAGAGACGCTTTAAAATATGAAATATAGAGACGCTTTAAATGAAGTATAAAGACGCAAGTTTTCAGTTTTAAGACGCAAGTTTTCAGTTTTTTAATAATTCTTGTATATGTTATTGATATCGTGGTATTTTTCATTCGAATTTTTTTACCCGTTCTTTGTTCATATATTTTTTATATATGAATTTTGAATATATTTTGTTGTTTATTATGTTAATTGTTGTATTCGGAGTGTTCTTAATAGTTAAAAACATATGCATAAGACTTTCTCTACATTTTCCTTAAATAAGATGGATATAATTGTTTTTTCAGAATTAATCATTGAACTAATTCCAAAATTCAAAATTACTTCTCTGAACGTCAGATCTCGATTTTCTGATCCCGAAAATAGTTTTGAGGTTTTTATTACTTTGAGGGTAAAATGTTTTCTAGATGGACTCAACAGATAGGATTTTTAAGCAGAAGAGATATTAACATCCTGGACAACAGAGATATTAAGCTCTATTGAGAATTTACGCGGATATTTCTTACATCTGGATATTTTCAGGAGGAAAATTCATTAAAAAATTAAATATTTTGCCTAAGAGCATGGGAATCTTTCGGGCGGGACTCCGTTTTTTGAAAAACCGTATCTTTAGTATATTTTATCACGAGTATGAGCGAAGACTCCAGATAAAGATTTTAAATTCAGAAATTCCGCATCACATAGCTGTGATTATGGATGGGAACCGCAGGTATGCGGGGCAGCTGGGAAAGGATCGAAGTTTCGGGCATGCAATGGGGGGAGAAGTTATAGAAAAGGTAATTGAGTGGTGTTATGAGATCGGGGTAAAGCAGCTTACTCTCTATGCTTTTTCTACGGAAAATTTTCGGCGCTCTGAAGAGGAAGTCGACGGTCTCTTCAACCTCATTAACGACAAATTCCTGAAACTTTACTCTGATTCAAGGACATATGAAAAAGAGACACAGGTTCGTGTCATAGGAGATAGGTCAAAATTACCTTCTTTTCTTAATGAGTCAATTGAAAAAATAGAGAAAGCTACGGAAAATTATGGGAAGTTTTATCTGAATGTTGCCATTGCCTATGGAGGCAGGCAGGATATTATTCAGGCCGTCCGCGACATTGCAGGCTGTATTTCCAGCGGGAAACTCTCTCTTGGGGAAGTGAACGAGAGTCTCATTTCAAAACATCTTTATCCTGCCCCAGGGGTCTCTGTTCCAAATGTGGATCTTGTCATACGCACCGGTGGAGATGAAAGGATTTCAAATTTCCTTTCCTGGCAGGCTAACGGAAGTGAATGTGCAGCTTACTTCTGTGCTCCCTTCTGGCCAGAATTCCGAAAAATCGATCTTCTCCGCTCAATCAGGGTATATCAAGCCAGAAAAGCCGAAAAAAAGCAGGAGCAATCATATAGAGTCTTAAAAGTTGTAAATTTCCTGGAAGTAGGAGCGTGTGAGGAAAAAGGTGAAGAGATTGGACAACTTCAGTCAATTAAAAAGCAAGGAATCTCCTGAAATACTTAGCAAATTGTAGATTTATGGAAAATGCCCGAAACAGTGCTTCGTCGTTTAAATAACTTTTTCTAAACTAAAATGCGGGAACCTAAAATGAAACGAATATCCACGTTTCACAATTTTCCCGCCAATATTGCTTCTAAAACAGCCTTTCTTACCTGTTTATATATAAAAATAATCTCTCAGAATACCGATATATTGATATTCAGGAGACGAATATCTAAAGTGGGGAAATTTGCTGTACTTAATTTTTCATTTAAAAGCTTAGCGAGAGCTTAAAAGATATCATTGTATTGGGGATAAATTAAATCCACTCCAGAGTTGGTCATTCATTTAGAATGAAATCTATGGAGATCGGTGTTTAGATCAGGGGAGTTAGAATGGATATTATTAGCGAGTTAAATCTGCAATCCTATAAGACTTATTTTCAGAGAGCCTGGAAATCGGGACATACCAGATATGTAAATTTGGGGCAAGGCCATCCTTTGTACTTGTTAAAATTACCGGAAACTAAGATCATCAGAGACATGGAAACTGCGATTTCATCTCTTTCGGGTGTGCAGGCAGAAATAGCTATCAGGACCCTAAGGAAAGAAATAGGAATAACCAAAGTCCTTAAAGGCAGAATGTTTGCCTGGCAAGAAATAAATATCTGAAGAGGCTGGAGGGATTTTACTGGGAGAAAATTATAAAAAACCTAACCGCCTGATAAATGAAAAGAGTCCGTATCTCCTCCAGCATGCGTATAATCCTGTGGACTGGTACCCATGGGGAGAAGAAGCTTTTGAGAAAGCCAAAAAAGAAAACAAACCTATTTTTCTGTCAATTGGATATTCCACCTGCCACTGGTGTCACGTAATGGCACATGAGTCTTTTGAGGATGAAGAGGTAGCAAGACTCATGAACAGGGCTTTTGTTTGCATAAAAGTAGACCGGGAAGAAAGACCTGATATTGACAATGTTTACATGACGGTCTGCCAGGTTATTCTTGGAAGAGGCGGCTGGCCTCTTAATATTATTATGACCCCAAATATGAAGCCTTTTTTTGCAGGAACCTATATCCCCAAAAATTCCCGTTTTAGCCAGACAGGGATGCTCGAACTCGTACCCAGAATAGAGGAAATTTGGGACAGGCAGCATGAAGAAGTCCTTGAGTCAGCTGAAAAAATCACGTCTACTATACAGAATATGATCTCAGAGTCAGCAGGAGAGAGTATAGGGGAATCAATATTGCAGGAGGCTTATGAAGAACTACTGATGTCTTTTGATAATGAATACGGAGGTTTTGAAAGAGCTCCCAAATTTCCAACTCCACATAAAATTTTATTTTTACTTCGCTATTGGAGGCGCAGTGGAAACCCTGAAGCTCTTCATATGGTCGAGTATTCTCTGGAAAATATGTACAGGGGTGGAATTTACGACCACCTCGGTTCGGGTTTTCACCGTTACTCAACAGATAATATGTGGATTGTTCCCCATTTTGAAAAGATGTTATATGATCAGGCTCTTACTGCAACTGCATACACAGAAATTTACCAAGTTACCGGCAAGAAACTGTATAAAGAAGCAGCAGAGGGAATTCTTGACTATGTGTTAAGAGACCTGACATCTCAAGAAGGTGGATTTTATTGTGGGGAAGATGCTGATGTTGAAGGAGAGGAAGGAAAGTACTATCTATGGACTTTAGAAGAAGTCCAAAGGATTCTTAGTCCTGAGGAGTCCGAACTGATAACAAAAGTATTTAATTTCAGTGAAGGAGGTAACTTTGAAGAAGAAATAAGAGGTAAAAAAATATGTACTAACATTTTTTATATGTCTCGTTCTCTCGAAGCCTTAGCTGCCGAACTGAATATTCCTGTTGACGAAGTTGAGAGTCGGATAAAAATAGCTAAAGAAAAACTCCTATCAGCTCGAAACAAACGTGAAAGACCTGCAAAGGACGACAAGATTCTAACTGATTGGAACGGACTCATGATTGCGGCTTTTGCAAAAGGTTTCCAGACCTTTGGTGAGGAGAAGTACCTGAAAGCCGCCGAAAAAGCCGCCGACTTAATCCTCCGGAGACTCTACAGTCCCAATAGACGACTGCTTCACCGATATCGAGACGGGAAATCCGGCATCTCCGGAAATGCCGACGACTATGCATTCCTGATCCATGGACTTATCGAGCTTTACGAGGCTGGATTTAAACTGAAATATCTTAAAGCAGCCCTTTGTCTTAATAGAGAATTTCTCGAGCACTTCTGGGACCCCGTTCAGGGGGGTTTCTTCTTTACTGCTGATGACAGTGAATCACTTATTTTCAGAAAAAAAGAGTTTACGGACGCAGCCATACCCTCAGGAAATTCTATTGAGATGCTGAATCTTCTTAGACTTTCCAGAATTACTGCAGATTCGGAGCTGGAAGACAGAGCTCAAGGGTTGGAACGCGCTTTTTCAAAACTCGTCAGAAAAATGCCCTCGGGGTATACGCAGTTTTTGTCAGCGCTTGACTTTGGCCTGGGTCCGGCTTATCAAGTGGTAATTTCCGGAAAGCACGAGTCTCCGGACACTGGACACATGCTTGATGAACTCTGGACTTACTTCGTTCCTAATAAAGTGCTGATTTTCAGACCTGAAGGAAAGGATCCTGAAATTACAAAGCTGGCAAAATATACGAAAGAACAGGTTCCTATCGAGGGAAAAGCTACTGCGTACGTTTGCCAGAACTATCAATGTCAGCTTCCTACTACTGAGGTCAATGAGATGTTAAGATTGTTGAACATATGATTATAATTAAAACTGAAGATTTTAGTCAAATGAGCTATTAAATTTAAAGTGGAGAAATGGAAAATGAAAGAATACACACTTGAAGAACTCGCAGAGTATAACGGTAAAAATGGCAAGCTTTATGTTGCCTATCAGGGCCAGGTCTATGATGTATCAGACAGTTACTTATGGGAAGGTGGTATCCACCAGGGACTACATGATGCAGGAAAAGACCTTACCGAAGAAATGGACGAAGCACCTCATGGGCCTGAAATATTTAAGGATTTTCCTGTTATTGGGACTTTGAAAGAGTAAAGTGGTTTGGACTGGATAAACATATCTGGATTGGAAATATGTCATTGAGTTGTTTGTCTCAAATGTATAAAACTATCACATCAAAAGGTGTCACATCAAAACTGTCACATCAAAAATTGTCACATTATGAAAACTTAGACTGATGTGTTATGTGTAAAAATATTTTTACACATAACTTTCAGGGCTGCATTAAGTATAATTGATATAAATCCATTCTTTTTTCCATGTTAATAGGACTCACAGGTACACCGGGAACTGGAAAAACCTCAGTAAGTAAGTTTCTTGAGAGTAAAAGGCACTGGAAAGTAATCCACCTTAATGAAGTGATCAAAGAAGAGCATCTCTACACCGAGATCGATGAGGAAAGGGATGCGGTTATTGCGGATATGGAACTTGTCAGGCAGCGTCTTGAGGAGATTATTGGTGGAAAGGAAAATGAGGTAATAATTCTTGAGAGTCATCTTGCCCATTACATCGCAGATATCGTGATTATACTCAGGGCATACCCTCCTGAATTGAAAATGAGGCTGAAAGCACGCGGCTATTCGGAAGAGAAAATAAGAGAAAATATTGAGGCCGAAGCTCTCGATGTGATCCTGGTTGAAGCCTTTGAATGGTGTAAGAAAGTTTTTGAGATAAACACGACAGGAAAGAGCATTGAAGAGACAGAACAGCACATAGAAAAAATAATAGATCATATTTTAAGCGGCAGCGAAGAAGAGTTGTCGGAGTATAAACCCGGATCAATTGATTGGATTGATCTTGTTCCTTAACTATTGTGAATTAAAAAGGTAATGAAATTGGTAAGGGATATGGGGATTGGATCCCCGGAAGATTAAAACTTCCTTTTCCCTTAAATTACTGCGTTACACCAATCAGGATAACTACCTGATGGCATTTTTAGCAGGTAGCACATTTGAGTTTCAGTTTAACGGTTGCACAATCGGTTCTTCCATCCGTACCTTTTACACAGTAGTTGAAAGTGTCCGTGCAAGAACATTTTTTATAACAACACGTTGATGGTGCTTTGTAGCAGAATTTACCGTTACTATACATTGTTACTTTACCACCCAGTTTGGTAGTAATAGTCTTTGTAGTTATAACTTTAAGGTTACATCCTTTATCGTTTTTCAGTACAGTGTTTAAGCAATAAGTAACTTTTGGACATTTTTTGAGGTTGATACTATAAGAATCATTTATTGCATCTGTTTTTGTTTTACAACTTTTACTGCACGCTGCTCCTGTCATTGACAGGACAAAGAAAACTAACGTGAAAATACATACTGTCTTAAACATAGTCTTTCTCATTTTATATCCTCCATAGTGTACACTCAACCACAAAAATTTTAAAAGCTATTGGTTTTTAAATCCGATTTTCACTGGCAATGAAAATATACTCTTCCGGATTAAACCCCCCGATTTATCAGGAGATATATTTTCATATGATTGAGTGAATTTTCTACGTTATTTCTCACCAAACAGTGTAAATTTAAACACATGTTTGTGTTTTTATGTACTCTAACTTCTTCGAAAACACAGGTTTATTTCAATGTGTTCATTAATTATATCGATTACAGCAATTAACCTGAGACGTCATTTGAAGGTTAAAAGTTGAAACACAGTATAACAAAAACACATAGAAAATGTCTCCCCAGTGTATCAAAAAGTTTCAAGAGTTCACATGTGAAAATAGTACTTTCTTTTATAAGAAATTTTCTCTTAGAGATAACTATTATTGTTAGTCGCGTCCACTTCTTTAAAAAATATTCAACTGTTATACCCTATACATAACAGAATAAAACACTTATTTGTAGATTAATTAGAAAACTCAGAACTAGTCTCACTCACAGACATATCTAAAAATTTCGGAATATCTTGTACTTAGACCCAGGTCACATTTTTAGAAAATTAAAAACAAACTAATGGTAAAGAAAATTATAAAAACAGAGGAAAATAGAATCAGTACCAAAACCTAGTGATGAATTTAAAGTTCAAAATCACTAGGTTTTGTAATTAGTCATAATCCTTGTGACATAACTTAAAAATTGAAGTCTTTAGATGTCGAATATTGATTTTGATGATAACTGGACTCTTCTTGCTAACTCAGGTCTTCAATTAAAAAATACGAAAATCACTGGATTTTGGAACAGAGTCGGAAAATATAATGAAGGCTGGAACAAAAACAGAGGAAAATATAATGAAGGCTGGAACAAGAGAAAAGAAAAATAAGAATAATGAAAAATAAAACGTAAAAAAAATAAGAATAATGAAAAATAAAACGTAAAGATAAATGAGAACAATGAGATATAAAACGTAAAGAAAAATAAAAGCAAGAAGCACTATATGTAAAAAAACAATAACTAAAGAAAAGCTATGTTGAGTGAAAAATATTTTTAAAATGGTTATACAACTAGCATAAAAGTAATCATTCTTATAGCGAAGAATTGTTATCGCTGGCAGAAACATTTTTCAGGCGATTTACTCCATCTATTTCCTTGATCACTTCAACGACTGACTTCGGAACAAGATGTTCCCATTTTTCCCCTGCGATCATTCGTCTCCGAATCTCCGTTCCTGAATATCTTTCCCGAATATAAAGAGGAGACTCTTTTACACAAAAACCGGCTTCCCGAAAGAGCTGAATTACCAGCGGATTATTTGAGTACACAACTTCAAAATTCGGTGTCCGGGATGCGACGTGATGGACCCAGATGGAGTTGTACCTGACGTCTTCAATAGGGAGAACATAGTGTCGGATAGGAAGATTTTCAAGTGCATTATACACCATTAGTACTCTTTCCCCTGCCGTAAATGGGTCAGTTGGTTCGTGACTTTTCTGGGCACTTCCTATGCCTACAACCAGTTCATCAACTTCTTCCGCAATCTGCTTAATTATAGCATGGTGTCCGAAGTGATACGGTTGAAAACGTCCAATATAAAAAGCTCGCACCATTCCGAATACCTCCAATCGCACTTGGTTATTTTTCTCAATATATTCTGGTTTCAGACAGTTTCACTACGGATTCCTGTCTCAAAGCTGAACTCTTTGCACACTTCTTTGAAATGTTCAGCGTTATTTTTGCGCTTCGTATCAATAAGCTTTCTTACAAGCTCAAGGCCAGGCTTGGGATCTTCCATGATCTCCATTTCTTCGCGGACCTTATCGAAGTACTCCTCTCCGATCTCTGTCCTTATAAAGACTGAGTTCCATCCGTCCGGAGCACCGACCGAGCCTACGGAAATATCGGCAAAGACTGAAGTGTAGTCACAGCAGTGATGGCAGGGGTTTCGGGCATATTTAGCTACGTCTTTGATAGGCACGGAGTGAACCTCACCGTCACTGGTATAGACCCAGAATTTACCTTTAGTGAACTCCATCTTCCTGACATCTTCAATCTTGACTTTCATAATCTCAGGGATTATTTTCTCAAGCATCACGTCGCGATGGAAACTTTCCATACATAGTAATCCGATGATAAGCACGATTTTTTCATTTATATTTTCCCGGATCAGTCTTGCAGAATGAGCCTGGCAGGGTACACCAACCACTGCAATTCTATCATATTTTTCAAAGGCTTCCCTGAGGGCTGCAACAACCGGGTCAGAAGTGTATTTGGTTCCTCTTGTCCTCTCAACATCTTCAGCATTAGTTAATAAAACTACTTTGGGTTCCCATTTTTCGTTTCGAGTGATTCCGATTGCGCAGTCGATTTTGCCCTGCTTGAAAAGAGATTTAAGGATACCACTGGTAACTCCTCCGTCCTGGCTTCCGGCATTTTCCTTTGATCTTGCGGCAAAAAACTTGCGCACATTTGCAAGCTCATTCTCGACGAAACCGTCTACTAATGGACAGACTCTACTGCAGGTTAAACAACCTTCACAGACCAGATACCCAGCTCCTTTTTCATACAGGCTCAGATCATTCGGATCACGGATTTCTGCCGCCTTCTTTACAGTTACAGCTCCGATAGGACATACGGCTTCGCATGCTCCACAGGCTGCGCATATGTCGTGTTCAATGACTTCTGCAATCTTTGGTGGCAATTCATTACCTCCAACACCTTGATATGCTTGCCTTACCGGCAAGACATTTTAAAAAATACAGAAGAAAAACAAAAAATTACTAGATGTAATAAAATTACATCTTTGCAATGATTTCTTTACCTATAAGCTTTATTGCTTTTTCTTTGTCAGGACCGATCGGAGATCCGGCAACAATCTGGGTAACTCCGATTGCTTCGAGGTCCCTGATTCTCTTCATGCAGTCTTCAGGAGTTCCGCAGATAGAAAATGCCTCGATCATCTGGGGAGTAACAAGTCCACTCATTAAAGCTCCGAAGTCTCCCTTGGCAATGGCTGCACCTATCTGGCTCTTTGCTTCGACAGGAATTCCATGGCGCTCGAGAACAAGATCAGGAGAACCTGCGACAATGAAAGCAACTACTACTTTTGCGGCATTGACCGCTTTTACGGGGTCCTTGTCAATTGAGAAACAAGCGTATGCTGTAACATCAACTTCGCTCGGATCACGACCGGCTTTTTCTGCCCCTTTCTTAATCTGTTCGACAGCAACTTCAAAATCCTTCGGATGGGAAGCATTAATAAGGACACCGTCTGCGATCTCACCTGCAAGTTCAAGCATCTTGGGGCCCTGAGCACCCATGTATATGGGTACATTTCCGGCTTTGAAAGCGAGCTTAGCACCTGCGAACTTGATCATTTCTCCATCCATGGAGACCTTCTGTCCTGAAATGAAGCCTCTGATTGCCTGAATTGCTTCTTTGGTGGTTGCAAGAGGCTTTTCCCATGCAATACCCATGGCATCGAAGGTTGCTTTGTCTCCGGGTCCAAGGCCGAGAACTGCCCTACCACCTGATATCTCAGCAATTGAAGCAATGCTGGATGCAGTAATTGCGGGATTTCTAGTGTAGGAGTTTGTAACACCGGAACCGATCTTAATACTGTTAGTGTTCAGGGCAAGAACGGTAAGAGTGGAGTATACATCACGGTTGTTATAATGGTCAGTGATCCAGACATTGTCGAATCCCTGCTGTTCTGAGAGCTTTGCGTAATATGCGATCTTTAAGGCGGGATCGCTCGGCACAAATTCAATTCCGAACTTCATCTCAAGTTACTCCTATTACTGTATATTAGTTAAATGGGTCCGTTTTTTGTCCCCAAATTATTTTCTTTTAATAATAATTAATATCCGTTATAATAGACATTAATTATAACCTTATATGATTCACATAACAGTATTTAAGAATCTATATATATTTAACTGTATTAAACAAGTTATATAATAATTATCGTATTTAAATAATTTACTTGTTCTTTTTCATAGCAGACTATTCAAATCTGGATTACACAGAAAACATGATCATATCAAGATTTACATAGTTATACTGAGAAATCAATTGCAGTAACCATCCTAATTAAAATCTTACTTCTAAAAGATTATGAATTTAATACTATTTATTTATATTTCAAGTGCGTAAATCCCAATACCTTAAAAACCTTTTTCAGAAATTGGCACTTGAACTTCAGTTTTAAACTGTATTGACTTGGACCATAAGATAGGAATTAGGATATGCTGGGTTTTTTTCAAAGAAATAATCTTTCGAACTGGCAAAAGGTTTATATTGGAAAATGGCATACGGCGAAAACTCTAAAACTCTATAACTATCGGGCGAATATTGAATGTAGATATAAAAGCAAGAATTTGTGCATATCAAAGAAAATAAACTTGAAGAGTGGTGTAGCGATTTTTCGAGATGTTCAATTTTACATAAAAAATTCGGGGAAAGTGCTAAAGAAAAGTCATTAAAACACAACAAAATTTATACTCTACTTAAAAACATTGAAAAAAATGTAAATAATTCTTCTTTTACGCTTTCATCTTAAAAATATAAAGCAGTGAAGTCGTTACTCTACCTTACTTATTATACTTCACGATAATACAATTTTACGTTACTACAATACTTTACTGCAATATTTGTTTTGTTTTGTTTTGTTTTCTTTTATTTTATTTTATTTTATCTTATTTTAACATGTAGATATTGCCAGAATCAGACCACACCATAACGTTGCCGGATATAGCTGGGGTTTGTGAGGTGTTGCCAGATGTTAACTGTTTACTCTTTCCGGTATCTATCTCGTATATATATAAATCACCTGAGTCTATATTTGCAAGGTTGTTGTGCTTCAAGTACACAATCTTGTTGCCGTCCGTATCAGTTGAACCACCAGTATCATATCCAGTTTTGTCATTACCTGTTGTAACTTCTGTTTGTTGTCCGGTAGTAATATCATACATGCGGATATTGCCAAGTCGGTTGTAAAAATCCGACCATATCACTTTGTCGCCGTAAGCATGTGAAAACATATTATCACCATACTGGCTGACATCTATTGCTTTTTTAGTAGTAATGTTATATACGTAAATTTGTGGAGTGTCCTCGGTAGAATAAGAGTCATATGAGATCATATTAGCATAAATGTCAGGATTGTCTCCATCTGCTATTTTAGTCTGCGTGGATGTAGATATGTCATGCATGTAAACATAGGAATTTGCACTCCATACTATCCTGCTGCCGTAAATAGCAGGAATGCTACTTTTGTCTACATTCTGTGTGATGTAAGTTTTTGAGGCTGTTGAAATATCATATACCGTAAGCCTGGGGATTTCACTGCTCTCATCATGCCAAACTAACTTGTCTCCTGAAATCGCTGGATGAGATGCTGCGGAAGAGTTAACTGCAGTTTCTTTTTTGGTCGTCAGGTCATAAACATGAATAACACCATTATTTGTCCAGGTTACTTTACCATCATCAATAGCAGGCTCAGATCCACTACCTATTTTTGTAAATTGTTCAGCTGAAGCCACTGTTGATATCAGAATCAAAAATATAAGGACTAACGTTATCGAAAATAATTTCCTTTTCATTTTTACCCCACCGTATCCGTTAGCAAAGTCCTAAACTCTTCTGAGTTTATTATAACAGCACAATTCATACAATTTTAATTTATATTTAGTAGTTTGATCTACCTATTAACTTATAATTACTTATTAACTTATAATATTAGTTATTATATAAATAAAAGGACTATATAACATAACTAAAAAAGTAGAATGAACTCTAATTTTACCTGCATATAAGTACTCATTAGGTTTTACTACTTTTTGTTTTAGTAACGGAGGGCTAGAAGCTTGTGTTTTTACAAACTGTACCCTTCGATATAGTGCTAAATGAGAAGAAGTTGAACTTGTTATATATTGAGCCTATCCCAAAACTCAAAATTTACTTTTCTGTATCTCGTATTTTAAGCGGCTAATTGAGTTTATGACTACGACCAATCCTTAATATTTCTGAGATTTGAGAACAAAAATAAGTTTTGGGATGGGCTCATTATTTATTATAGAGCCTATCCCAAAAGCCATTTAGTTCTTAATCATCAAGAATTTTCAGGATTGTTGTCATGATCAGAAACTTGAGTGATCATTCAAAATACAGGATTCAGAGAAGCAATTTTTAGTTTTGGGATCAGCTCATATGGTATAATAACAAAGCAATAAACTGCTATATGAGGTCATGAATTTGTTTATAATAACAATAATTTGTTTATAACAACAGTAATTTGTTTATAATAACAGCAATTTGTTTATAACAACAGTAATTTGTTTATAATAACAGCAATTTGTTTATAATAACAGCAATTTGTTTATAATAACAGCATCAACTAAACCAATACGGACTAAGTCGATACTCTGATAGGCTCTAAGTCAATATCAACTAAGTTAATCAATAAGTCAACATCGAAATCGATTTAATATTTTGGCCTCTATTCCGAATCTTCTTTTTTAAATTAGACAAAGGTCATTTTATTATTTAATTTGACAATTAGTTAAGTTCCTTTTATAACATTTTACTTCTCTGTTCCTTAAAAACCTGAAATATTCTGATATAATTATACACTGTATCGATTTCTTTAATATAATACCAAAAATATTTTATAATAGGATCACATAACCAGGGATGTCAACTCAGAAATTCAATAATGATGAATCAAACCTTTTTAATAAGGAGAGTTGATCTGACTAAAGGCCGTACTAGATAAATAGATGATATTGACCGGAGCTATTATCCTGTGGTCAGTAGCAGTTTTAATTTGTAGAAGCTGAAACTTCTAGTTTCCGGCCACTTCCAATGACTAATCCCTATACGTTATTGGAGAGTGGATACTCTGTGTGCAACGTGTCCGCCCCACTAAATCGCAGAGAACCGAATTGGATAGGTTCGAAAAATATTACGCAGACGTAATAAGAATCTGAATACCCGTATAGAGCCGACCTGATCAGGAAATTCCATTCTGGAATTTAAAATCCCTACCTGATTAGATTAGTTCGGAAAAGTAAGTATTACGAGTACGTAATATGGAATTTTGAGAATATTTGGGAAAGAAGTACTTTACCGTATGTTTTTTGATTCTACTTAAATCCCTATAAAAGATCCAACCCAAAGGTGATACGATGCAAAAAAGACGACTAGGAACCCTACTCCTGGTAGCATGCCTTATTTTAACAGCTATTCCGGCTGCGTTAGGCGCTCAGAGTACAAAGGTAGTAACTGTTGCAGGAGACGGAAGTGGAGACTACAATTGTGATGGAAAAGCCGATGATGTCCAGATCAACCAGGCTCTTGAATTTGCTGCACAGAATCCGGGCACAACTGTCCACCTTAAAGGCCCGTTCACATATGATATAAGCGATTCTCTTCGGATAGGCAGCAATACCGTTCTTGAAGGAGATTCCGGTACAAAGATTAAGCTTGCCAAAGGACTACCAGTCTGGGGTGGGCGTGAAAGCAGTATTTCAGAAAAGAAAGCCATGCTTATGGTTAGAGGCAGTTCTGCAAGCAGTGTTACAATAAAAAACATAGTTGTTGATGGTAGCCAGTCCGACTATTATTCCGGTGTCAGGCTCGGAACCTCCTGTTATAACATGGCAACTATAGTAAACTGCAACGGATTAACAATTCAAGATGTTACGTTCCAGAACGGATGTAATGACGCCATGCTTATCTCAAAGTCAAGCAATGTAATGATAGACTCCGTAACTGTAAACAAATGCGGACACGATGGTATATACGCATATCACGTAAACGGCATTACAGTTAAGAATTGTAACTTTATTAACAGGACTAACTCATCCGTTCGTTTCGATTCCGTTACCGACGGGGTCATGAAAGACAATGAATGTACTACATCCGGCGGTGGATACGCAGGCCTGGAATTACAGGGAACTCTTAAAAACATAGAAGCTTCCGGTAACTATTTCCATGACTTATCTGCTCCTGCAGTAGTGCACTTAAATACAAACGAAACCGGTGTAAATATCCACGATAACAGAATTGAAAACTGTGGATAAGATATCTTCTTAATTGGAAAATTCTCAGTTCATCAACTGAGATTCAATCCAATTTATTTTCTTACAATAAAATCAGAATTAATGTAAAATCAGAATTAATGTAAAATCAGAATTAATGTAAAATCAGGTTAAACATTGGCTGTTTCCTGTGAACTTCTGGACTTCTATAGCCTTGTACAAAGATATCTGGCTTTTTTACATCTGGATTAACAGTAACTTCTTTTAATGCTTTTCTTTGTTTGAAATCATTTATTTTGTTTGAACTGACTGTCTTGTTTGGAGTCATCTGTTTTTGTTTCAAACAGCATAACATCTATTTTTATTTTCTTGAGTGCCGGTGTCTCCGAATGAGTACTTCAAGGTATCTTATTATCTGTTTTCTGAGTTATATAGGCCGGCTTCTCAATAACATTTAGATAAACTTTTCGGTGAAAATACTTTCTGTTTTATTCTGAAATAATTTCGCTTATACTTATTTGGTATGGTAATTTTTCTTGAAAAAGGAAAAATACAATCCTCGGAGCCGTAACAATTTGCTTATTCCATTATCTGATAGCGTTTACAGAAGATCTAATCTATAAAGGAAAAGTTAGAGAATTGAGGCATAAAACTATTCAGGCATAAAATTATTTGCCCGAACGGCATACAAACATATAGATATATTTGCTTATATACATAATTTTACTTGTAATTCGGAGGGGACATGCAAGAAACCGAAGCCAAAACGATACGGATACTAGGAATATCTGGAAGTCCCAGAAATATGGCAACTGATTTTCTGGTCCGGGAAGCGCTAAAGATTGCAGAGGAAAAATATGGCGCAGAAACCGATTACTTTTCCGCAAAAGGGAAAAAGCTGAACTTTTGCATTCATTGCGACTTCTGTATACGAACAAAGGAAGGCTGCATTCATAAGGATGATATTTCGGCTGAACTTTACGACAAAATGATCTGGGCAGATGCCTGGATTATTGGAACTCCGGTTTATCAGGGAACATTGAGCGCTCAGACCAAAACAATAATGGATAGATGCAGGGCTATAGTTGCCAAAAACCCAAAGGTTTTTTTGAACAAAGTCGGAATGGGTATTGCAGACGGAGGAGACAGGGTAGGTGGACAGGAACCCGCAATCCAGACAATCCTGAACTTTTATGTGATCAACGAAATGATACCTGTGGGGGGAGGCTCTTTTGGAGCTAACCTGGGTGGGACATTCTGGTCAAAGGATAAAGGGGCAGAAGGAGTCTCTGAAGATTCCGAAGGCATGAGGAGCCTTAGAAGAACTTTAAAAAAACTTGTCCAGACAACCCGACTTGTAAAAAATGCTTCTTCAGGAACGGAATACAAATCCCAGCCGTCTGAAATGCAAAAAGAAGAAGGCAAATAATGTAAAAAATATGGAAAATTGGATTTTCAGGATTCAGGTTAATCGGGAAGAGAAATAATTTCATGATTTGTCAGAACATTTAAGGAGGAGTTATTTTGGTAGAACCATTAAATAAGAATATTAAGCGAATAGCATGGGGAATAACAGGTTCGGGAGACCAGATGATTGAAACCTACAGCATTCTGGTGGACATTAAGAGCCGAACAAATGTTGAGACAATGGTTTTTCTCTCTAAAGAGGGTGAGACCGTTATGAAATGGTATCATCTATGGGACAAAATCCAGAATGATTTCCCTAATTTCAAAGTCGATGCAGGCCCTAACTCTCCTTTCATTGCAGGTCCGTTGCAGATGGGATACTATGACTTTTTATTGATAGCCCCGGCGACTGCCAATACCGTGGCAAAAATTGTGTATGGGATTGCAGATACTCTTGTTACAAACGCAGTTTCTCAGACTGGAAAAGGACAAACACCTATTTTCATCCTGCCAGTAGACCAGAAAAGAGGAAGTGTAAAAACCTCTGCACCTAGTGGCAGAGCCTTTGAACTTAATATGCGTGAAGTAGATGTTCAAAACTCGGAAAAACTTGCACAGATGGAAAATATCACGGTGCTTAAAAGTCCCTACGAGATTTATGACATATTCGGGCTTGAGCGACCTACTGAAGATATAATCCTGAAAGTGAAAGAACGAAAAAAGAAGAAAACTAAAGAGGAAATCGGGAAGCTCTAAGGTGGAG
The DNA here is from genome assembly GCF_002287235.1 of Methanosarcina spelaei. GTDB lineage: Archaea > Halobacteriota > Methanosarcinia > Methanosarcinales > Methanosarcinaceae > Methanosarcina > Methanosarcina spelaei. Next base: position 7,276 of record NZ_LMVP01000246.1, on the reverse strand, counting down.
ATATCTGAAAAGAGAAGAGATAAGAGGGGGTAAAAAGTTTGAGAAGTACATATCAAAGTGTAGTAGATGAAGTAAAAAATCTTAACGGAATTGAAGAAGCCATTGCTCTGGCAATCGAGAGGGAAAAAGAGGCAAGAGACTTCTACCTGAGTAAAGCCGCTGTAATGGACAGGCCGAAGTTTAAGGAGCTCTATGAGTATCTGGCAAACGAAGAGGTAAAACATCTTGGCTACCTTGAAAGATATCGAGATAAAAATGAGCTACCTGTAACCAGTACGGAAATCCCTAGTGGTCAGTCTTTCACTCCTGAGTTTGATATAGGTCGCACAAAAGGTGGAGAAATTACACTTGGAGACGCGGGCATCCTTGTTGCAGCTCTGAGGCACGAGAGAAAAAGTGAGGACTTCTATTCGGAAGTCGCAAAAAGAGTTGATGACGAGAATTTGAAAAATTTCTTCGAGATGCTTGCAAGCTTTGAAAGAGGCCATTACGAGTTAATTGACCAGTTGCTGGAAGACATTACCAGATTCCGGATGCAGACCTGAGAACATGGACAAGCTTTAGTATATGGGTTGAAACAAATATGGAGTTCTCGAACTCTCCAGTAGATCTGCCAGATAAGGGCAATCGACTGGAACGTCGAGAGCTTTCGTGGGTTTACTACTCCCTGAAAGGTTATATGAAAAATTACAACTGAAATAAAAAACCTGGAGAGCATCTTGCAGCTGCTGCAAAAAAGTATTAATGATTCTTTTATTCCATTCCCGGCTTTCCGTTTAATATTTATTCATTTGTATTCGGTTAAGATACGATCTGTAAGAAATGTATTACTTTTGATGTGTTTTTCTGTAAACCTATAAAGTAAATCGTGATGAACAGATAATTGAAGTAGTCATATTATGGTTAACAGATTTCTTAACCGAATACAAATGAATATTTATTTTGTTCCAACCTCCTATTTGGCATTTTTCCTATTAGCATTCTTCATTTTTTGAAAGCCATCATGAAAGGTTTTCAGCCTCATTGGCCTTAGAGCCTGATATTTTTTGCCTGACGTTCTGCAAGAAATACTTTCACTCTGCTAGGCTGAGATTAATAAGTACTGATGTAGTTTTTAGGAATAGAGGTGAATAAAATGGAGGAAATATTCAAAGGATTGATTGAGCGTGCTCAGTATTATGAGCAGTTTGAAAGTTACAGGAACATAAATTTTTCAGTACACTTTGGGGAAACGCCTGTACTTAAACTAAAGGCTTCAGTAACAGGCATATAAGATAGGATTTATTGATTGTCAGCCTGAAAGCAACTCAATTCACATAATGAGCTGTAAATTAAAAAGCTGCAAATTAAAAAGCTGCAAATTAAAGAGCTGCAAATTAAAGAGCTGCAAATTAAAGAGCTGCAAATTAAAAACTGCGAATCAAAATGATGTAAAACCTCTAAAGAACTGGAACGTTGAAAAGTAAGTTTCAAAATAAGTCATTGGAGTAAATCTCAAAAACAGATTGAATAAGTAAATCTCAAGAACAGACCAACTGAGATGCAAACTTCAGAAAAAATCATAAATCAGAATAAACTCTAACGAAAATTAAAGGCGGAAAGAAACTTACTTTTCAACCGGTTCCATTTAAACCTGTAAGTTCTGTTCCAATTCCATATAGCAAATTTTGAAGTCAATATACAACTGTTTTTGAAACCACCTGCCGCTCAAATGGCAAATATCTATAAATGTGAGTGATAAATATTATGTATTAAAGAAAATCCATATGAACGAGTTTTTTGAAGAAATGATCTAAAGAGCCTAATGCTATGATCAGCTCGAATTTTTTAAAGAATATAAACAAACTTTTCAGAAAAACCAGGTGACGAATAAAAAGTTTGGAAGGAAAAATAGTTTATGGGGAAATCCAACAAAATAACTAAGAATCAAGCACAAAATACGAAGTAGTCAAAATACGAAGTAGTCTACAAAGTAGTCAAAGTACAAAGTACAAAGTAGTCAAAGTACAAAGTAGTCAAAGTACAAAGTAGTCAAAGTACAAAGTAGTCAAAATATAAAGCAGGAACTAACGAAAATTTAAACAGAAAAGGCTTCTTGAAACTGAATGTTACCTTTTTAAATCTTTTAAAATTTGCTGTAGCTACTATATTTTTCTGTCTTTCTTAGTACGAGTCAACCACAAAATATCATATAAAATCAATTGTAATCATTCGGAATGTTGAATCCTTGACAGTTGACTCGACATTACTTTTGTTTGATGTATTATTCTTTAACAAGTATTACTCTAGCCGGAGCTCCATCCGTGTCTATACGAAGAGGCAGACCTATGAATGTATATTCCCCTTCAGGAATGCCGGCGAGGTTGAGCCCTAAGAATAAAGTTGTGTTATTTATAAGCAGTTCACGGACCTCATCGTCCCCTTCAGGTTTTTTAATACTTAGGTAATCAAATCCCAGGGTTTTAACTCCGGCATTAACGAGGTATTCAGCTGCGTCTATTCTAAGGTATATATAATTCTCAAGAAATTTTACGTACCCAAGGGCTGAGTTTCTTGTCTTGAGAAGCACTATCTCTTCAGGCCCGATTTCAAACTCTTCAAGGTCCTGCCTGTGAATTTCACTTTCTACAAGTGTGAGATCAAAAACCCTGCACTTTCCATAAAAATGATCAAGAGGCAGGTCAGCAGCACTTTCTCTACCATTCCGAAGATGCAGCCTGGACTCTACGTGAGTACCTGTATGGCTCCCCATAGTCAGAATAGACTCGTTTACCTTATCCCTGGAGACAGAGGAATACCTCTTAATAGAAGGTCCAGGCTTTCCAGGATGTATAACCATCTCTTCCGTAATAGGCAATGAAACATCGAAAAATTGACGCAGAATGAACCCCCCATTCATCCGTTAGCGATATATCTGAATTTAAGTGCAGTCATTTTTGATAAAAATATAACTGCGCCTTATTATAGAAAAGGGTTTAAAACATTAAAAACTCTCCTCTGGCAGGAAACTGATCCATCCTGCCCGATTGAGCTGCGTTACCAGGTTGAACTATACTATGTTTTCAGATATTTTTCCTCACATATTCCGCAACCGCATTTCCAACTTCTATTGTGCTGGCAGTTCCTCCCAGGTCAGGAGTGATAATTTTCTTTTGAAGCACATGGGTTATTGCTTCATCGATAACTTGAGATCGAGGCTCTCCCATCCATTCCAGGAGCATCTTTACACTGAGGATTGCGGCAAGCGGGTTTGCAATGCCCTTTCCGGCGATATCGGGTGCACTTCCGTGCACAGGTTCGAAGAAGGCATATTTATCCCCGATATTGGCACTTGGGACAAGACCGAGACTTCCTACAAGGGCTGCACACATATCGCTCAAAATGTCTCCGAAGAGGTTTGTTGTAACTACAATGTCATACCTTTCAGGGTGCATCATAAGGTTGTAAGCCATTGAGTCAACCAGCATATCTTCATATTCCACGCTGTTAGCACTGGCAGTTTGCCTGCAGACATCGAGAAAAAGCTTATCGGATTTCAGGACATTGGATTTATGGACGATGGTCAGCTTGTTCTTTCTTTTCTTTGCAAGCTTACAAGCATATTCTGCAATCCGCTCGGAACTTCTCCGAGTGACGACTCTTTTCGTCCATGAAATATCTGACCCAATTTCCTCAATTCCCGAATATAGTCCTTCGGTGTTTTCCCTGACAATAATAAAATCGAAATCATTTCTCCCGGTGACTCCTATTATGCAGGGTAGAGGTTTTACAGGCCTGACATTAGCATACAGATCCAGTTCCTTTCGGATGGTTAAGAGCACACTTTTGCAGTTTGGGTCAGGCACAGTGGTAACTGCCCCAAAAAGGACAGCATCACATCCTTTTATGATTTCCAGATCATCACTTGATATTGCAGTCCCTGTTCTTTCCCATTGAGTATAGCCAAGCTCCAGGGGCACTTTTTCAAACTCAAGCCCGAAAGCGTCAAGGACTTTGACAGCTACAGGGATTACCTCCCTGCCTATCCCATCACCTTCGATTACAGCTAATTTCATATTAACTGCATCTATAGTTTGTGTATATGAATCTGGCGTAACTTTTTGAGATCTTAAGGACCTGTCAGATCCATAACAGATGCTCGGCAAGGATTTTTCCACCAATGCCTATGAGGATAATCCCTCCGATAATCTCGATTTCGTGCTCAAAAAAATGACCTATTCTGTATCCCAGGACTGCTCCGCAGAAGGACATGGAAAAGGTTACACAGCCTATTATAATCACAGGTTCAAGAATAGGAGTATTGAGAAAAGCAAAGCTAATTCCCACAGCAAGGGCATCTATACTTGTAGCAACTGCGAGCACCAGAAGCGTAGAATAATTGAGGGAATTTACTTTCTCATCCGGATCTTCGTAAAGAGCCTCATAAATCATTTTGCCTCCGATAAAGGCCAGAAGCCCAAAAGCAATCCAGGGAGCATATTTTGATACAAAGCCGCTCACTGCACTTCCTCCAAGCCAGCCAAGTACGGGCATGAAAGCCTGAAATCCTCCAAAAAAGAAAGCAAGTTTAAGTGCATCCTTTAAATGAAAAGGCCGTATCGTAGTACTGCTGGACATGGAAACTGCAAATGCATCCATTGAAAGCCCGAGCCCTAAAAGGAAGTTAGTCAGGAAAGACATTAGGTGAACTCCAGTTCCGTTTTATAAACAGGTTTTGTCGAGATAATTAAGAGTATTTCGATAAACTCAATTTCTTAGTAAATTGTTTGTATACTAAATGTAAAGGACTCGCCAAAATTTGATGTTTCTCGAAATTCTCTAAAGTCTTTTGTATATGATTTAGGAATAATTAGAATTTTAACATACGGTTTAGGAATCATTAGAGCTTTTATACATGCCAACATTTAAGACTTGAGGTCCTCAAAATGTCTATGTATATGGTTATTATTTGTTGACTGTATATGGTTATTATTTGTTGACCCAATAATCTACAATCAGATTTAAAACTATGTCTTCTATAAAGGTCACCGATGGAAAATGCTTTTTTGAAAGGAAAGGGATAATAAGATCTCTTCAAACTCCAGGCAGAATAAACTCAAAAGGTCTGTATAATACAGTTAAAACGGACAATGTTTAAATAAAATTACGGTGTTTAATTTTATCCTTTTCCTCAAAAACTGTCTTTGTTGTGATGCTTTCACTTTGTTGGATACTTTCACTTTGTACATACTTCAGTTTTGCTCATACATAATTAGCATGGTTCTAACCACGTTTCAATTAAATAACTGCCCACATCTTATTTTGCTCATACTTTAATTTCAGACTTTTCCTCAGTCACTGTCTTTGTTTTATTTCCCGATATTCCTGCCCTCACTTTTCTATATGCGGTATACTTACCGTTGCCTTCATAGAAAATTGCATATTTATACTGACTTTCTTCAAAAAATTTAAATCCTTTTCTGTAAAACGCCGGATATTTTACAATACGCAGCGGTTCAAGCGAGTAACGCTGGTATATATTGTTGTCTGCGAGAGTTTTAACCCAATCAGGTATCATGTTCACCTGTTGATACTTCTCATGAATATTATGCCCGATGATTGTGTTATAGGCGAGTGAAGCCTTTATCGCAATCGTTACAAACAAGAACTTCATCAAGAAAACCCCAGCAACAAATCCAACAATCCATGCAGTTATGAGTAAAATCATATTATTACCCCCCAGATTTAATACTGCTTTATAATCTGCTGCCCGTCTCCGATTATCTAAAGTAACTTTATTTCGGTATCTCTCCCCAAATCCCCTTAATTTGTGAGTGTCGCTGGCAGGTCGATCCTTTAAAACTATGTCTCTTATAGATAATAGAGTTTTCTAATAAATAGAAAAGTCATATATTATATAATCAAGTTTACTAAACCTGGGAAGAGATTCACTCAAGTTTAACGTATTTTAGCTCATTACAGAGAGAAAAGCAAAAGCTGAGAGAAACTTGAAATTGAAGCCGATAATCAGAAAAAAGCATTAGCTGGGGAGTTTGAATTTAGGGAAAGTTTTGATTTAATATAAAAAACAGTGATTGTAGAAAATACCAGAAAAACAGACTTTTGAAGAAAAAATGTAAGATTACTCATTCTTTCTCAATCTGTTTACAAGTTTTCGGATAGCTTCAGCAACCTGGTACTCCGATGCTCCCCAGTGGACTACAGCCCCATCAAAACCCGAAATATTTACAAGCCCTGAATTCTCAGACCTGCAGCAGCGAGTAATAAAGGATTTTGAGGGTACAACTATTTCGGACTTGAAAGGACAGATGTTTATAAAGGAATACTCAAGTTCAGGAAAACGCATCTCAAAAAGTGTCTTTGAAATTTCACATCCTACAAGTAAATGTCCGTTTTCCGTGAGCACATCCGAGTCCAGGCATTTGCCTTTCAGTCCAGACGCGCTGCATGGAAAAACGGTGTTTTTTCCTTCAAAACGTCTTAAATCGATTACTTTTTCAGTAAACCTGACCTGGAGATCCCCGAAAATTCCACTGGCTTCGAGCCTTCTTACAACAAGGGAAAGCCAGGAGGGATAAGGGGGAGCAACGTCAAGGATTTCTAACTCAAGAATGTTTGCAAGATCGGGAACGTGAACAAATGTGACGTGTTTATCCATACCTGTAAAAATTACCGTGTTCACTTTGCCGGTACAGAGTTTTTCTGCAGTCTCGATCAGAAGTGTACGATCTTTTATATTCAACTCTCTGTCATATTTTACCACCTCTTCTCCTGAGGCTATTGTTTCGAGAGATTCAACTTTTCTGAGCAATCCTTCTCCGTTTTTTCTCACGTAATAGACTGCGTATTCGCAGCCGCCTGTCTGAGGACTTTCCTTTTCTGTAATCAGGTAGTCAGTCAGGAAATAGATAGGTTCCTCAGTGTCCGAGCAGACGGATTTTGTTACACCCACATGCTTATATTCATCAGGAAAAATCATAGTTATCGATTGTTTTGGATGATTTTTTTGAAATATCGATTCTGAGTTTATTTTTCTTATTTTTCTTGTTCTTCTTATTTTTCTTGTTCTTCTTATTTTTCGTCTTATTTTTCGTCTTATTTTTCTTGTTCTTCTTATTTTTCGTCTTATTTTTCTTCTTATTTTTCTTCTTATTTTTCATATTCTTCTTACTTTAGTTGTTTAGGAGTTACGCAGTTGGCTTTTACCACATTGTTTTTAGCAACTCCACAAATATATGAATTAATTTAATGTGTATATGGGATTATTTAAATATGC
>NZ_LMVP01000245.1 GCF_002287235.1 Methanosarcina spelaei | reverse complement strand
TTTTCCGTCGAAATCGAGATCAGCAGCTCAAAATCCTTAACCGAATACAAATGAAGTTTACTTATATTTTTATATAGAAGCGCACAATAAACATTTATAACATGCGCATAATTTCTTCTTGTATTACCGAAGCTTCGATGCCTAAAAGCCAATTTTGTTAATCAATGTCAAGAACGATTACTTCTGGTTAAGTATATTCTTCATATTATCCGTATTTAATAAAAATATATGGGGTGTGTTGCCATTTACGGTATAACCATGATAAATGTGCTGCCAGGTTATGAAAAGGCAGCATACAGAGAATTGAAAAATATCGAGGGGATTAAGGATGTTTACCATGTTTTTGGGGAGTATGACTTTGTAATAATAATAGACGTTGAAGACCTTACTATCCTGAACGACGTGGTAGATAGGATCAGGGAAAGCGAAAATGTAACAGCTACCAAGACGATCATTGGAGCAGAGCTTTAAGTCATTAGGATTCAAAATCAGTGCATTCTTGTCAGGGTAAAACAGACGGAATGACAAAACTGAAGCAACATACTTTTTAGCAAGTCCTGGATTTCTACCTTAACCTTTTACTGAGACCTGAACTGTCTGGAGTTCTTTTTTTAAGTGTTTTTGAAAACTTAAAACCTGCTTTAAACAGTCAGTAATGCAGAAAAAATAACAGTGCCTTAATACTTTAGAATTACTTCTTACATTTTATGAAATGTCTTAAGTATATCAAATCCATAAATGTGACTCAGTTCCAAAATCTAGTGATGAAAGTAAGTGTAACATCACTACATAAATTTATAATTCTCTAATTATGTAATGATGTTACGGCAAAAACAATGGTAATTATAAATCTTACTCTTAATAACTTATCGGAACTCCCTGCTCTCTCATACCTTTTTGATAGTTATAGCAATGATTACGAATATACCACAAGAGGAATTTTTCGTAGAAAAATTCCTCCAGCCTGCCCTATTTGCAGTGCTCCTATGGTTCATAACGGCTATAATCTATACATCAAAAAAGGTCTTGGAAAAATCAGCATTGGTCGATACAAATGCCAAAATTGTGGTAGTACAGACGAAGAAGATCATAGTTTTTGGGAAGGTCTGAAAACTTTACTTTTTGATTCATTTAATAATTTTTTCCAGGTGCTCAGATACCATAAAGTTTCTTATGATGGAATTTCTGATATAATGAGCTTCATATTTCCAAGATCAAGAAGCACTATTTTTAGAACATTCAACAAAGAAATGGAACAGGAAAATGTTCCAATTTTAGAAAATGTACATATGGTGCACTATGACGAACAGCATCCAAAAGAGGGACGTTGTCAGAAATACCGTTTAACATTACTGGATGCAAAAACTCAAAGAACAATAGCAGATGAACTTTTTGAGGATAAAAGTTCAGAAACCATCAAAACGTTTCTACGAAAAAATCTAGATACATCAGAACCTGTGTTTATTGTTACGGATTTTGATAAGAGATACCCAGATATTTTAAAGGAAGTTTTTGGGGATAAGTTAGTGCATCAATACTGTTTGATGCACTTAAACAAGCTTATAGTTAGCGATTTTCCGAAGAAAACAACAATTGAACAGGAACTATTAAAATACAGGTTATTGAATATATTTTACAATCGTGAAAATGAGATTAAATTCCTGGAAAAAATTCTATCTGAAGAACTTAACGTAATTATGAATGAAGAAAAGCATCAAGAATGGAGTATAAAGGCAAAAAAGGAATTTAACCGATTTAGATATAAATTGAAGCTAGAAA
>NZ_LMVP01000244.1 GCF_002287235.1 Methanosarcina spelaei | reverse complement strand
GGAACTATTAACATTTAGAGTTCCTGTTCAATAATTTGAGGACACGACCAGATTTTCTTCATTATCCAAAAATAGAGTTTATAAAAGTAAGACTGCAGAAAAGCAGATAAAGCATTGATAATATGTAAAAAAATTAATATAAGCTGATTTACAGGAAATCTGTGTTGATCTCACTTCTTTGTTATTACTATTAGTATTGTTATTAATATTTTATTATTATTTTATTATTATTATTATTATCGATATTTTATTATTATCAGCATTTTATTATTATCAGCATTTTATTATTTTATTGTACACACTAATCAATAGTGATTGGGATCAACAGTGATGGGAATCAATAATGATAGATGCGTTTTTTGATAAGATCTGAATTTAGATATTTATTTACATAGTTGTCAAAAGAAAATTCACAGCTACTGGCCTTATGTGTACAGTTCGCATTTAAATGCGAACTATACCATATATAAGAGGTAGAGGTCTGTGCTCTCCTCAGAGGATTTAGGAACCCTTGCTGGGAGTCATTTTAATTACTCTTCCTCCGCTGGTGTTATTTCCAGATTGGGTGTTCTCCAGAATACGTTCCTTCTTTCTTTGAGTACTACTCACATGTTTAGTTACATTTTGAGTAGTATTTGCGTTTTCGCTTTCAGTTACAGTATCTTCCTCAGCCGGAGTCACTGCCACAACTGGAGTTTCTGCTACAACTGGAGTTTCTGCTACTACTTCTTCAACTGGAGTTACAACTTCAACTTCAGTTACAGCTTCAACTTCAGTTACAACCTGTGCTGGAGTGCCTGCTTCTGCTGGAGTTATATCTTCTACTTCCTCAGCTGGAGTTCCTGTTAGGTTTGGAGCTTCTTCTCTCTGACCGGTGCATCCTATTGCAAGGAACACACCGAACAGTAATATCAAAATAATCAACATTTTTTTCATATTTTCCCCCACTTATAATTATGTCCGTTATTAGTTGACACTTTATAATTGATATTTGGATCTTATAATAATTCCGACTAGATTCTGAACATAATTCATCGTACAGGATTAAGGATGGTTATATATCCACATCTGTTCATTTTATACATTTATGAATGTATGTAAAATCCGGAATCTTTATTTAGCATGAAAGTACATGAGGATATCTTCCTCACGTGCTCTCTTCACCTTCTTTTTCCATTATCGCAAATATTTCACTAATTATTTTTATTCGTTCATCAACTGAGAATATTTCTGTCTCAACAATCTTCCTCTTTTGAATTTCTCCTTTTTGATATCCAGTTCCATCTTCGTATATCTCATCGTTTACGATAAGATGCCATATTATCGTTGCAATTTTCCTTGCCAAGGCAATAATTGCCTTGGAATGCCCAATTGACTTCTTTTTCCTGTTAAAAAACTCTTTTAACTTACTGTTATTCTTTCTTGCCGCTGCTTGAGAAATCTGCGTAAGAATCCATCTTGCTCCCTTTGATCCTCTCTTTGTGATTCTTCCGTTGTGGTATTTATCTGCAGATTGATACACATTAGGAACCAGACCAAGCCAGGAAGCAAGCTTATCTCCAGAAGAAAAATCCTTGAAATTGCCTATTTCAGCAAGTAAAATTGCCGCACCAAGTTCTCCTATACCTGGAACTGACATTAAAATCTCCATTTCTCGCTTATGCTTTTTATAAGCATAATTGAAAATTTCTTTCTCTAAAGCTTCGATCTCATCATCAATACTCTTTATGAGTTTCAGACAGATCTGAAGTCTGAATGCAGCACTTTGAGAGATTTCTCGATCAAGAATTT
>NZ_LMVP01000243.1 GCF_002287235.1 Methanosarcina spelaei | reverse complement strand
TTTCTAGCTTCAATTTATATCTAAATCGGTTAAATTCCTTTTTTGCCTTTATACTCCATTCTTGATGCTTTTCTTCATTCATAATTACGTTAAGTTCTTCAGATAGAATTTTTTCCAGGAATTTAATCTCATTTTCACGATTGTAAAATATATTCAATAACCTGTATTTTAATAGTTCCTGTTCAATTGTTGTTTTCTTCGGAAAATCGCTAACTATAAGCTTGTTTAAGTGCATCAAACAGTATTGATGCACTAACTTATCCCCAAAAACTTCCTTTAAAATATCTGGGTATCTCTTATCAAAATCCGTAACAATAAACACAGGTTCTGATGTATCTAGATTTTTTCGTAGAAACGTTTTGATGGTTTCTGAACTTTTATCCTCAAAAAGTTCATCTGCTATTGTTCTTTGAGTTTTTGCATCCAGTAATGTTAAACGGTATTTCTGACAACGTCCCTCTTTTGGATGCTGTTCGTCATAGTGCACCATATGTACATTTTCTAAAATTGGAACATTTTCCTGTTCCATTTCTTTGTTGAATGTTCTAAAAATAGTGCTTCTTGATCTTGGAAATATGAAGCTCATTATATCAGAAATTCCATCATAAGAAACTTTATGGTATCTGAGCACCTGGAAAAAATTATTAAATGAATCAAAAAGTAAAGTTTTCAGACCTTCCCAAAAACTATGATCTTCTTCGTCTGTACTACCACAATTTTGGCATTTGTATCGACCAATGCTGATTTTTCCAAGACCTTTTTTGATGTATAGATTATAGCCGTTATGAACCATAGGAGCACTGCAAATAGGGCAGGCTGGAGGAATTTTTCTACGAAAAATTCCTCTTGTGGTATATTCGTAATCATTGCTATAACTATCAAAAAGGTATGAGAGAGCAGGGAGTTCCGATAAGTTATTAAGAGTAAGATTTATAATTACCATTGTTTTTGCCGTAACATCATTACATAGTTATAGAATTATAAATTTATATAGTGATGTTACACTTACTTTCATCACTAGATTTTGGAACTGAGTCGTTTTTAGGATTAAAAAATCGAATCTTTGTTCCAAGTAGAATTGAAAAACGTCAAGAACTAAATTGTTTAATTTTATCTATAAATCGTCAACAACAAATATGAGAAACCAAAAATGAAAATTTTCGCATGATTATACTAGTGCTTCGATTCTTAATTAATTCCTCTTTCTTTTATATTATAATTTTTCCAGGCATTTCATCTCTTTCTTCTATTTTATATTTCCATTTAAAAATTACTGGTTTTTCGTTAATCTGGTCTATATATTGACTAATTCTTTCCCTTAATTCCGTTATTGATTCTACTCTTATTCCTCTCAGCAAGCTTCTTGCCATTTTACTGAAAAAACTTTCAATAATGTTTAGCCACGAAGCATGTTTGGGTGTGAATATAAATTCAAACTTATCTGGAACAGTTTCCAGGTATTCTCGAGTTTCTGCTGATGTATGCACTTTATAATTATCCATTAGAATTTTGATTTTTTCTTTTGGATAAATCAGCTCAAGTTCTTTAAGGAATTGTATAAATTCCCAGCTTTGATGGCTCTGATCCAAAATCCAGTGATTTTTGGATTTTTCGATTGAAATACTGAATTGCGGGAAGGATTCTTTCTTATATTAACCTCAATATTCGATATCTAAAGAATTCAATCAAGAAGATGTGTTCAAAGGATTGTGTCCATTTTCAAAATATAGTGATTTTTAATTCTACGTTCATCACTGGATTTTGGTACTGAATTGCTTTGATGTTTTTCAAATATTTTATAGTG
>NZ_LMVP01000242.1 GCF_002287235.1 Methanosarcina spelaei | reverse complement strand
AAAGAGAATTCAAAATACAGGAAGGATTCACAGATTCCATTGAAGTTCTCAGGTCCTGAAGTTGAAAAGAGGTCTCTTGATGTCTATGAAACATTTAGTGAAGGTGGTTTTGAATGAACAACTTCAGCTATGAAAGACTTCACACTAATCTGCAGTACTTGAAACTGAATACTATTGAAGAGCTTCTTGATAACTATCTTGAAATTGCTGCAAGGGACAGCAAGACAACAATGGAAGTCCTTGATTATCTGTTTGAACAGGAAAAGAAACACAGGGAAGCTGTTGCAGTTGAGAGAAGGATGAAAAGTGCAGTTTTTCCTGTTAAAAAGATGCTTGAAGAATTCGATTTTGAGTTTCAGTCATCTATTGATAAAAAAGTCATAGAAGACCTTGCAACGTTGAGATTTGTTCATAATGCAGAGAATATTGTTTTGCTCGGTCCTCCTGGAGTTGGAAAGTCTCATCTTGCAATTGCTCTTGGGATTGAAGCAGCAAAAGCAGGAATTTCGGTTTACTTTACCAATACAGGAAACCTTATTGATAGGTTGAAAATAGCAGATAGAGAAGGAATACTTGAAAAGAAGATCAGGGACTTGATGAAATTTAAAGTGTTGATAATTGATGAAATTGGATATCTCCCGTTTGATGAGGAAGGAGCTCACTGCCTATTTCAGCTAATCTCCAGACGTTATGAAAAGAGTTCAGTGATCTTGACATCGAATAAGTCATATGGAGAATGGGGAGAGATATTCAAGGACCATGTTATAGCGGCTGCTGTACTTGACAGGCTTCTCCATCATTGTACGACAATTAACATCAAAGGAGAAAGTTACAGGCTGAAAGAGAGAAAGAAACAGGGAATAAAAACAGGAAATCTGTACCAGTGATTTTGAGTGAATTCATGAAAAATTGAGTAAACTTTATATCAAAAGGTGAGGAATTTTAAACCGACCAATGTGGGGAAAATTAAATCGGCGTTGACAATCTTCCTCAAGGATAATTTTGAACCGCATAAATATCGGTTATAAGGCTTTTTACTTAAATTGTTATGGGTAAGAGGATCTACTTTCAGACAGATTTTGTAGAACATAATCGGTTACCTGTTTCTCATTTTCATCAGAAAAAATCATACAGTCAAATAAATCACTTTTATCAAAAAGGCCCTGCAAAGGGCTCCTTTTAAACTCATTTGAATCTTCAAAGTTCACGAGCCTGTAACTATTCAGGCAGCTTTCTAAGGCTCCAAACTTTTTCCACGAGAAAGTTTCTATATCTAATTGATGATGTCAATTACAATTACAAACTTATGGATGAAATAAATCAAATTAGGAGTGGATAAAAATGGCAATTAAAGAAACTGATTTCAGTCGATTAAATGAAAAACTGGTTGATAATCCATCTGCAAAATTCTTCATTTGTATGCGGAACATTCCTGCGTATGTAAAGAATGAACAGATAATGGAATGCCCTGTACTCTCGCCCAGTAATAAGCTGGCAAATAATTATAGACTAGGTTTAATGGATCCCTGTCAATTTTATATGAACTATTATAATGAACTGAAAAGTCCAATTTGTCAAGAATTAATGAAATCTATACTAAGTATATCTAAAAACTACGATATTTATATTGTAAATATTAATAAAGACGCAAGGTTATTATTGTTGGACATATTGAAAAATATAAAATAATTTTACTTGTTGCTGAATAAGTGTGAACCCTTCCAAGTTATCTGAGTTGTTACTTATTTAGCATGAAAATGCTGCCATCAGCATTCATTTTCATATAGTTGTGCATGTTATTCAAGGAATATCCATTGGTCATCGGTTAA
>NZ_LMVP01000241.1 GCF_002287235.1 Methanosarcina spelaei | reverse complement strand
AAATTCTTGATCGAGAAATCTCTCAAAGTGCTGCATTCAGACTTCAGATCTGTCTGAAACTCATAAAGAGTATTGATGATGAGATCGAAGCTTTAGAGAAAGAAATTTTCAATTATGCTTATAAAAAGCATAAGCGAGAAATGGAGATTTTAATGTCAGTTCCAGGTATAGGAGAACTTGGTGCGGCAATTTTACTTGCTGAAATAGGCAATTTCAAGGATTTTTCTTCTGGAGATAAGCTTGCTTCCTGGCTTGGTCTGGTTCCTAATGTGTATCAATCTGCAGATAAATACCACAACGGAAGAATCACAAAGAGAGGATCAAAGGGAGCAAGATGGATTCTTACGCAGATTTCTCAAGCAGCGGCAAGAAAGAATAACAGTAAGTTAAAAGAGTTTTTTAACAGGAAAAAGAAGTCAATTGGGCATTCCAAGGCAATTATTGCCTTGGCAAGGAAAATTGCAACGATAATATGGCATCTTATCGTAAACGATGAGATATACGAAGATGGAACTGGATATCAAAAAGGAGAAATTCAAAAGAGGAAGATTGTTGAGACAGAAATATTCTCAGTTGATGAACGAATAAAAATAATTAGTGAAATATTTGCGATAATGGAAAAAGAAGGTGAAGAGAGCACGTGAGGAAGATATCCTCATGTACTTTCATGCTAAATATGGATCTAAGTCAACAGTACATAGATTCCATCTATATCTGTGTGAACATGGTATTTATCAGAAGATTTTCAATGAACTTTTAAACAAAGGTTACGATTTGAATAAAATAGGTCTTTCTCACTGCTTTACTGATACAAAGGATGTTCCGGCTAAAAAAGGGGGAATATCGGTTACGATGGACACAAAAAAATAAAAGGAATAAAAATAAGCGTTTTAGTAGATCTACAGGGTTTACCTCTCTCGATTATTATTGTTCCTGCAAATAAGAATGATTCTACACTTTATATACCTACACTTAAAAATTTTAATATAAAGAGACCTGTAGGAAGGCCTGTTAACAGGCCTTCCAAAGTAACAGCTGATGCAATGTATGATACAGCTAAAATTAGAAAATATAACAGGAGAAGAGGAATAAAGTCCAATATACCAGTAAATAAAAGAAATAGGAAGAAAAAGAAGAGAGGAAGACCAATAAGTGCGACAAGAAGTTAAATCATGAATTGCGGAAACGCTACTCCTTCCATTCGGAGCAATCCTACCAGGATGTGCGTCACTAGTAATGGTGGGGTGCAAAGCTCCTGGGACAATGTGAAGACCTCTGAAAGTCCAATTCAGAATACTTGCTAGGATAAGGGTTCTATGGAGAACGTAAAGTGAATCATTGCAAGAGTCGTTACTTCCAACAAGCGAAACTGGACTTGCGCTTGAACCAAAAGGTACGGAATCAGACTGTAGTGGTTTTATTTCAGTCGAATACCCCGCTAGCTTGCTGCGGGGATGGAAACTTCCCCGGTAACCGTTGATAATAATAAAATTTCTCAATTCCATTTTCGATTACTAACTTCTGCTCACACTAAATTGTTTAGGGTTATTATTTCCTTTAACGGAATTTTGAGCGGTGGCGCGAACATACCCCGTTGCTTGCAGCGGGGTGCGCCAGCGCAACTTTGATTGACACTATAGGGAATGGACAAACGGTTCCCGGCTTATAGATGACCCCTAAGGAATCCATTAATATTCATGATTTAGAACTTGGTAAGCCCTATATTTTCTCCTTTTTTTTTTTTTAATTAAAAAAAAAAGAAGGTAGAAACCTTGTGAAAGGAATCGATGGCATAGAGGGTAGAGGATTCAGTAAAAAGCGAATACTAACCCGTAATA
>NZ_LMVP01000240.1 GCF_002287235.1 Methanosarcina spelaei | reverse complement strand
TTTTTGGGGAAACTACCAGTATTCTTAATTAATGGAATAAAAGAGAAATAATCTTTAGTTTGATGGTGAATTTAAGAGGACCCTATATATTTTAAGGATATAAAACCGATCAAGTTCTATTATTTCGATTAGCACTTCTACTCAGAAACTATTTTTCTGCTACTTTTATATCTGAGTCAATTATTTTTATAATGATCTTTGTATATGTATAAATAAATAACTAAATAGACTCTGTTCCAAAATCCAGTGATTTTTGCATTTTTGATAGAAAGTCTTAATTAGCAAGAAGAATCCAGTTTTTATCAAAATCGATATTCGCTATCTAAAGACTTGAATCACTAAGTTGTATTACATGGATGGTGACCATTTATAAAATCTAGTGATTTTGAGTTTTACATTCATCACTAGATTTTGGTACTGAGTCACTAAATAAATAAATAAATAAATAAATAAATAAATAAATAAATAAATAAAAATTTTTCCGAACTATTATTAACAATCATATTGCAAAGATCGCATATGGAGCAAAAGAATGAATAGTGCAGGCAGTTTGGCAGAAGCCATAGAGAAAAAAACAGGAACTGGCAGAAAAAGAAGATGAGCTTACGAGAAAAGCAATTGAAGATTCTGTCAATGATAAACTTCAAAAGCGCTTAAAAGAAATTCCGAATAGGGAGTTTTTGGAAGCTTTAAGGGATGAGAGAAACCTGTATATATGCTTAAAAATGCCAACGTTTGAAAACAAGTTGACCAGTATCGGAAAAATGTACACTGAAGCTGTTAATAAAATATTACAACAACAAAACGAAAAGAACCCTGACTGCTTACTGGAAATTGAAACTAATAAAACTACTGTTAATTACATATTAAGATCCAAGAAAAGAAAAGATTGTATAAGCAGTTTCATGCGTCTTCGGTTAAGTGAGGAATCGTGACAAATTGCATCAATTTCAACAACATTTGCCCAAAATTTTAATGCATTATGAGCTGGAATAGGGTATCGATTTTATGTAAATAGACCAAAATTTAAGGACGGCTTCTAATGCAAAATCGATAGCTTTCAGGCAAGAAAATTCCTTAACCGATGACCAATGAAGCAGTTTTATGAATATTTTTGTCATTCAAATAATTGGAAAAGAAAACCTGAAAAAGCTAACCAAAACAGTATAATGTGTTTAACTATAACAGTATAATGTGTTTAACTATAACAGTATAATGTGTTTAACTGAAACAGTATAATGCGTTTAACTAAAACAGTATAATGCGTTTAAATATAAGAAGGTTTTTCCGAGGAAGAAAGCACCATCCCGATTCAATGAAGAGCATATTCTTTAATATTCCATTATCTTTGCAAATAGTCTCAAGATCATATTAAAACTAAAAATTTGACAATCTCAGAGAAATATAAATTATAAGTTAGACCGTTAATAAGTTAGACAGCGGGATCAATTATCCCACTATCTAACCAGATTTATCTCCTTGTATGTCGAAAAGCTCCAAGCAGTCCGACAATACAGTAAATCACTCCAAACCCAGGCATACCATTAGTTTTTTCCTTCTGCTCAGGAGTATGTTCAATATCAGCTGCCATATTTTGAGTGTTATTTTCTGAATTCTCGATTTCAGGTTCAGGCAGTATTTCAACCACTTTTTCTTTCTCTACAGCTTTGCCTGTTATTGCAAAGGACGAGAATCCCGATGTCTCTGCCGTGAAGTACAGATATTTATTATCCTTTGTTAATAATTCCACAGGCAGTTGTGACCATTTTCTGTCGCTGTACCTGTTGAGCGTAATTGAATTCTGGTCGATCTTCTTATCCTGCAGCCAGGACTTTTCAACCTTGA
>NZ_LMVP01000239.1 GCF_002287235.1 Methanosarcina spelaei | reverse complement strand
GCATATTTAAATAATCCCATATACACATTAAATTAATTCATATATTTGTGGAGTTACTAAAAACAATGTGGTAAAAGCCAACTGCGTAACTCCTAAATATTTTATTCGCAGTCTTGTGCAAACTGTCTTATTCTGTCAGTTATGGTCCCGCAGCCAGCGAAAAATGGTTTTTCGGTAACTATGATAGTAAGCTTTGATTTTCCATCCCATTCAAAATTCGCAGTAATCCCATTGCCGGAAATTTCTCCGCTTTCTCCCGACGGAACGTTGATGCCGTAGTCCTGAAGACCCTGCTTCATGCACTCAAACCTGTCAGGTGTAATATCGGAATACGTTACTGGTCTACAACCACCTCCTCCAAACTGTGCTTGTGCTAACCCAGTAGAATAAATTGAGCATAAAACTATCAGACAAGCTATTGATATCTTTTTCATTCTTAACCCCCTAATACGAGTTTGACCCTTTAGTCAACCGTTTATGCAGACACAGACTGAACCACGTAAAGTATAACTATCGGAACTTATTTTATTTGGAATTCCTTGTTGACATCCTCGGCTCTGGTGTATTCTTTGTCTGGAATGTTTTCAAGAGTTTCTAATACCTTATTGCTCGCATTATTTTTTTTAGCATTTTCAATAAGATCCTGTTTTTTGCAGGATATGTTACATTTTTTAAAAACTTTGGAACTTGATTTGGATTGGTTTCCATAGATCCACCATACCATTTACTTTTTCAAGCTCTATAATGACCTCGTCATTACTGGAATATGTTTTCATAAGAGCTTTCTGAACCTTAGAGCTTTTTGAGCCTTTAGTCTAAGTTATAGAACATGCTCCTCAGGTGAGTTTACTTGACCAAAAACCTGTCCCATAAAATTCAGTAGTTGGACTTGTTTGCTTTTTAGTACTCTGGCTTTCCAGATGTTCGGTTTCACTGATAATTCAGAGCATTAATTATATTCTGGCATTATATTCCATTTCAGGTATTCCCTTCAAAGTATCCAAAGTCATTTTCTGCCTGTTTTCCCTTGCAAACCTGAGAAGATTTTTGTTAGCAGGATAAAACAGTACTCGTACAATCATGATTTCCTAATCTCTTGTTTATCATTTTGATAGGTAACCTTAATAGAGATTCAGGTAGCTACCTCTTTTCCCCTTGCTGTCCGCCTCCGATAAATAATATAATTAGAATTATAATTATATAAAAACGATTCAACACAAATATTTGTTAGAGGATATTTATCAAATTTTGAGATTCTGCTTTCTTTGTCAACAGAGGAAATTTAAAGAAAATTTATAAATCTATTAAACTCTGTTTTTCTATATTGACGCCAGAAAAAACTGTATAGAAAACGTACATGAAATTCTTCGAATAACATGCACAAATCAATGAAAGTACTCTACGCCCTCTTTTTTGACTATTAAGCCCTTATTACCTTGGGCAGTAAGGTTGTCCTTATTTTGGTTTTTCAAAACCGTCAGAAAACTAATCAGTGAATTGCCATCGAAGGCTCAAATGTGACTTTGATCACGGATGCTAAATTGGCCTTTTAGGCAATTCGACTGCCCAAATAAATTGGGTGATGTTATATGATTGAAGTCATAAACAAAGCTTGTGGTCTAGACATTCACAAAATCTTTTTCATTGCTACAATTATCAGTAGATCTGGCGAAAAACAACAGCAACGTTTCAACAGAGATGACGAAGGAATTTTAGCCCTTAAAAATTGGGTAATATCCGAAAAATGTAATGTTGTTGCATGTGAGTCAACAAGTGATTTCTGGGTTCCTATTTATGATTCTTTGATAAAGCATCTACCTGTAATAGTTGGAAATGCTCGAGATATGAAGGTATTTACC
>NZ_LMVP01000238.1 GCF_002287235.1 Methanosarcina spelaei | reverse complement strand
CCTTATCAGCAGATTGATGATACAGGTGCAAGAGTCAATGGTGTCAATTATTATACTCAAATTCTTTGTAATCCTTATTATACTGCTTATTTTACAGTTCCCAATAAAAATAGAGAAAATGTTTTAGACGTGCTTTTATGTGGAAAAGAAAAAACATACTGCTTTACTGATGAAGCATATAATCTGATGAAAACGTTTAATGTTTCCCAAAGTTGGATGGAAAAACTCTCGTCTTTTAAAAACAAAATATTCAGTGACGAAGAAATGCGTCGAAAACTGGATTGTGTTTTCTCACTTAATGGATATAAAACTACTAAGAAGAAAGTCCTTGAAGCCTGTGCAATTGCGGCCTATCATCAAAGTAAAGACATACCTGTGGTTACCACACTTTTAAGTGATGATGCACGTCAGTTCAGGCAAATTGCATATCACCATGCTCTTTGTTGGATTCATGACGGTAGAAACTACAAGAAATTAAGGCCAATAGTTCCGTATCATAAAGAAAAGCTGAAAGCTTTTCTGAACAGTTACTGGAACTTTTATGGTGAGCTTTCTAAGTTTAGAATAAAACCAGATTCAGAGGTAGCGGAGCAATTATCCGTTAAGTTTGATCAGTTGTTTTCTACCAAAACAGGATATGAACAGCTGGATGAAAGAATCGCTAAGACAAAAGAGAACAAGGAACAGCTGTTAAAGGTTCTGGTCTTGCCAGAGGTTCCGCTGCATAACAATGCAGCGGAACTAGCGGCGAGAGCAAAAGTCAGAAAAAGAGATGTGAGCCTTCAAACCATAACAGAGGAAGGAACAAAAGCAAATGACACATTTATGACGATTGTTCAGACAGCAAAGAAACTGGGTGTAAGTGCATATCAGTACATATGTGATAGAGTTGGCGGTACATTTGGGATGCCATCTCTGGCTCAATTAATCGGAGAAAAAAGCTCAATAAGCAGAAATTGAGAGCTTTCCACTCAATTTGAAGAGGATACCTTAATTCTTTTTATTAAGAGAATAAGTTTTAACTTTTTTATCAAGCTCATGAGTCCTCACTTTTTCAGAAATATGGCCGTGTTATTAACAGGAAGCTTCGGCTGAACCCTTAAATATATTTTTAAATTCGGAAGGAAACTCGGCCAGAGAAATACCATCCAGAACTTTAATGCAACTCGAATAGAGAAATACCATCCAGAATTCTTCTAATACCTTTGTAGAAGGAGGCAGGAGACTTTACTTTCTTCAGGAAAATGTACGTGCCAGGTTCAAACACGTTCTTTTTGGATTCAACCTAAGCAGCGATCATAAAGGATCATAGCTACTTTTAAAGATGAGAATGAAATAGTTATATTCAATTGTCCTGATTCTTTTAGAAGATCTGGACAGGCAATTAGTTCGCTGGATAGGTAGAAAGTTCTCTGGATAGTAAGGTCTGGACGGACAATTGGTTCTTTGGATAAGTAGAAAGTACTCTAGGTAGGTTTAGTCTTTTCCAACCTGCTCAAATATCCGTTTTGATTCCCTAAATATCGTACTTATTCTTTAGATATGTACCAATATGATAAATTTGCCATGTCTGTGAAAGCAGATAGGGATAAGGGTCAGATAACTAAAGAAGTATATAAGGCTCCGTAAAAATTCTCTAAAAATCTCCATTAATTTGAGCTGAATGATTTGGTCTGTTTTTACTCATATATATTCAGTCTTTTGACGGCGATTCACGAATAGTATTTCTACAAAGTTAATAAAAAACATTTGATGAGAACTGTTTAGGGATAAAAAAGATAGGAATAAGAACACTTAATTTTATTCATAAATTAATAGCCCCCTTTCGATTTCCTTATTCAGAAAAGGCTTGTAATTCCTTCCTTTCATTAATGCCGTAGTTTACTGTCATCCCCACTA
>NZ_LMVP01000237.1 GCF_002287235.1 Methanosarcina spelaei | reverse complement strand
TTATTGCCCAACATTTTGATCTGTTTGAGTCTACATAAAAACTACTTTCATCCTGTGTGACGAACAAATAGTTAGGATTTAGGAATCTTTTTTTTGATTTCAGCAATAAATTCGTTTGTTAATTCCTGATTTCGCCTTTTTGATTGAGGTCTACATATAATTCTACTAAACCCTAAATTTTTAATAATTTGCCTCATTCTTGATTTGGAATAAGATATCCCAAATTTCTCTCTGACAAATTGAATTGCATCTTTTGTTTGCCAACCACGAGAAAAACCATCGTCTGTTGGGATAGGTTTTGATAATGCTTCCCTTAATTCAGAGAGTTGCTCTGCAGTTAAATAGGACTTTACTCCTCTACCAGGTTTACATTTAAGGCTAGACAAACCTTCTTCTTCAGCTCTTTTCATCCAACGATGAACTGTTGAACGGTGAACTGAAAAATCTTCTGCAACTTTAGCCGGACTCAAACCATTTTTAACCAACAATAATGCTTGAAGTCTTAGCTTCTCATTTTTGTCACAGGAACGACAGATAGCTGTAGCAATATCAGGAGTAGTAAACATCTCTAAACTCATAACTAACTTAATATTATTATATCAAATATATAAATGTTGCATTATACAAGGGTGTGACTATATGTACGAAAACAAGAGATTATATATTTATCTTCTGCATATGTATTCAAAAATGGTATCTGTGAGCCTGCATACCAGCTATACTTTTGTAATCTGTGGGTATGTTTGCAAGAGAAATGCAGGAGCACTGCCCTTATAATTGGAAGGTCACAGCACATGTATGAAGATTTTGGAACAATACTTAGCAGAGGATTTAACAGCTGGTTTAGAAATTTAAACATTTGTATTCCATTCATCCTTAATTTTCTTATCAATATGTTTACTTATGTCCTTTTCATTGGCTTGATAAGCGTTTTGCTTTTTACCTCAAGTACAGGGAGTATTATCGATCCTGCAACTCTTTCCAACAAGGAAATCCTTTCCGTATTATGGGATGGTTTTTCGGATAACTTCGGACTGTCCTTGTTTTTGATTCTCGGATTTTCCCTATTTGTTATTTTCGTTCACTCTTTCTTCACAGCAGGAGCAATAGGGATGGCAAAAAAAGCCTCCGAAACAGGAGATGCCGGGATCTTTGATATGCTGGTTTCGAGTTCAAAAAACACCTTCAGGCTTTTCCTTGCAGTCCTGCTGACTACTCTGCTCCTGCTTGTAGGAGTCATATTTATAGTGCCCGGAGCCTTCGCAGTAGGGGATCTGAGTATGTTAATCCAAAATCCGGAAGCCTCAGTAAAAGGCGTGATGGCACTTGGTATCGGATTCATTCTCTGGACCGCTTATATAGTAATCCTCAATCTCGCACTTTCTCTCAGCAGCTATGCCATTGTGATCGACGAGCTTGGACCCCTTGAGGCTTTGAGTGAAAGTTTTCGTTTCTTTACAAATAATAAGCTGGATGTTTTCCTTATCTGGATAATCACTATTGGGTTGACTACAATCGGTGGTTTGGTCAATGAATTTGTAAACTCAGGAAACACCCTGTTTACATTAATTATATCTCTGATTCCAATTGTGATTCTACAGCCTCTGACGGCTGTCTTGTGGACACGCCTCTATATGGCCAGAAAAGGAAGAAAGCTTTATGACCCTTCAGATCTGCTTTCCTACCCGGATAACTTCTGAAAAGTGAGTTTTGAAAGGTTTTTCCGAGAAGCTAATTTCTCGAAAATCTTTCTGAAGGATAATTTCCGCAAGATCAATTTTGAAAGGTTAATTCTAAGAGGCTAATACTTTTATTTAGTTTCTATTTTTAGTTTCATTTTAGTTTCATTTTAGTTTCATTTTAGTTTCATTTTAGTTTCATTTTAGTTTCATTTTAGTTTCA
>NZ_LMVP01000236.1 GCF_002287235.1 Methanosarcina spelaei | reverse complement strand
TTGTTACATCAGGAAAAGCACCATTAAACGTTAAATTTACTGACACAAGCACAGGAACACCTGCTGCATGGAAATGGAATTTTGGAGATGGAACAAGTTCAACCCAGCAGAATCCAGTTCACAAGTATTCCAAAGCAGGAACATATACTGTTATTTTAACAGTAAAGAATGCTGTAGGCAGCAACACGGTAACAAAAACAGACTATATAAAAGTGACAGCAAAACCGGTTGCTGAATTCTCTGCAACTCCCACCTCAGGAAAAGCGCCATTAACGGTTGCTTTTACTGATACTAGCACAGGCTTACCAACTAAATGGAAATGGAACTTTGGAGACGGTGCATCGTCCACAATCCAGAATCCAAAGCATAAGTATTCCAAAGCAGGAAAGTATACGGTAACACTCACTGTTACCAATGCTAAGGGTAGTAATACGATAACAAAAACAGATTATATAAAAGTGACAACTAATACAAAATAAGGAATATAATCTGAAACTGAATAAACCCTTAGATTGAAAAAAAGAAAAAATCGAGGCTAAAGAGTTGAGAGATCAGTGACATATCTGGCAAAATAACCCTTTAGCCTTTTTACTAGTACTGTGATTCTAAAGTAGGTTCATAAAACTTAACTTTTGAATAGACTAGAAGATCACGGATTTTTCCAGAAATTAAGGAATTGATTTTGGAATCGAAGCACTAGAGTTGAAAGCCAACTTCTGTTTGTAATTTTTTATAATTATTCTGACTCAATCTTTGTTCCAGCAAAATATTATGAAAATCTTTTTTAGAATCTATGTTCTGCAGGCTAACATGATATTTTAAGTGTTTATTTGATAGCGTTTCTTAATCGTCGTTTAATATTTTTATGGTTGAAAACTGACTCAGTTCCAAAATCTAGTGATGAAAGTAAGTGTAACATCACTACATAAATTTATAATTCTCTAATTATGTAATGATGTTACGGCAAAAACAATGGTAATTATAAATCTTACTTTTAATAACTTATCGGAACTCCCTGCTCTCTCATACCTTTTTGATAGTTATAGCAATGATTACGAATATACCACAAGAGGAATTTTTCGTAGAAAAATTCCTCCAGCCTGCCCTATTTGCAGTGCTCCTATGGTTCATAACGGCTATAATCTATACATCAAAAAAGGTCTTGGAAAAATCAGCATTGGTCGATACAAATGCCAAAATTGTGGTAGTACAGACGAAGAAGATCATAGTTTTTGGGAAGGTCTGAAAACTTTACTTTTTGATTCATTTAATAATTTTTTCCAGGTGCTCAGATACCATAAAGTTTCTTATGATGGAATTTCTGATATAATGAGCTTCATATTTCCAAGATCAAGAAGCACTATTTTTAGAACATTCAACAAAGAAATGGAACAGGAAAATGTTCCAATTTTAGAAAATGTACATATGGTGCACTATGACGAACAGCATCCAAAAGAGGGACGTTGTCAGAAATACCGTTTAACATTACTGGATGCAAAAACTCAAAGAACAATAGCAGATGAACTTTTTGAGGATAAAAGTTCAGAAACCATCAAAACGTTTCTACGAAAAAATCTAGATACATCAGAACCTGTGTTTATTGTTACGGATTTTGATAAGAGATACCCAGATATTTTAAAGGAAGTTTTTGGGGATAAGTTAGTGCATCAATACTGTTTGATGCACTTAAACAAGCTTATAGTTAGCGATTTTCCGAAGAAAACAACAATTGAACAGGAACTATTAAAATACAGGTTATTGAATATATTTTACAATCGTGAAAATGAGATTAAATTCCTGGAAAAAATTCTATCTGAAGAACTTAACGTAATTATGAATGAAGAAAAGCATCAAGAATGGAGTATAAAGGCAAAAAAGGAATTTAACCGATTTAGATATAAATTGAAGCTAGAAA
>NZ_LMVP01000235.1 GCF_002287235.1 Methanosarcina spelaei | reverse complement strand
CATATGTGATAGAGTTGGCGGTACATTTGGGATGCCATCTCTGGCTCAATTAATCGGAGAAAAAAGCTCAATAAGCAGAAATTGAGAGCTTTCCACTCAATTTGAAGAGGATACGTTTTTTCTATTGTTTTTCTTTGTTTTTTCGTTGTTTATTCTTCATTTACTCTTCTTTTATTCTTCATTGACTTTTCTTTTATTCTTCATTGACTTTTCTTTTATTCTTCACTTACTCTTCTTTTATTCTTCTTTTACTCTTCTTTTATTCTTCTTTTATTCTTCTTTTACTCTTCTTTTATTCTCCATTTTCTTTTTTATTCGTTATCTTCTTAAGAAATACTTTTACTTCTCCTCATACCTGTATTCTTCCTTCAAGAATGCTTTAGATCAGATAGCGAGCTGATCCCAAAACTAAAAATTGCTTCTCTGAATCCTGTATTTCGAATGATCACTCAAGTTTCTGATCATGACAACAATCCTGAAAATTCTTGATGATTAAGAACTAAATGGCTTTTGGGATAGGCTCAGCATAAAAGAACAGATTTTTATCTCTGAAATACAAAAATTCTCATTCCAGAATGACAGAAACTTCCATTTGTGAAGGAAAGAAGATAACTTTTTATATTAATTAAGACATTTATATTAGTGGTAGTTGTGGGTAAGATTTTGGTAAATAGGAGATGATAAGTGGTGTAATGACCCACAAGAAGGTTGCAAGATAATAACATCAGGAGAAGATCCCCGTGAAAATACTGCTTGTAGATGATGACCCTTTGTTTTTGGAGCTATCAAAGACCTTCTTAGAAGTCTTCCATGATATAACTTCGGACACTGTAAATTCTGCAAGGGAAGCCCTTCAAAGGCTGGAACAATATTCCTATGACGTGGTAGTCTCAGATTATGATATGCCTTTGATGGACGGCATCACGTTCTTGAAAACTATTCGTGACAAAAGGATTGACACACCCTTTATCCTGTTCACAGGTGTGGGTAGAGACGAACTTATGCATCAGGCAATCGAGAATGGTGCAGACTCCTTTATTCAGAAAATCGGGGATCCAAAAACCCAGTTTTCTGAGCTGTCCAAAAGAATCTGGCAGACTGTCAGTAGTAACACAGGCTACTAAAAAAACAAAGTAAGAACTAACCCTGCGTTAGTTCTCAACCAGATTAAAATTATTTATGCCTGTCAATAGCTGTTGCTGAGCCGATTTTCTGATCTTTTTTTCTTTAAAGACTTTTAAAAAGCATAACATATAACATTCTGTACTTTATTTAACCTTAATCAATTGTACTCAATCTTATACGTTTTTATTAGTCCAGTAAAAATTTATTTAGTTACTTATGTTTTTATATTTAGTTACTTATGTTTTTATATTTAGTTACTTATGTTTTTATATTTAGTTACTTATGTTTTTATATTTAGTCATATATGTCTTTATTTCTTCTCATGTATTCAACTAAAAACAGATTCTCTAGCAGGTCAGAAAAAACCTTCTGTACCAAAAGATTTCTGGAATATATTTATTTCCTTGTATATTCATGCTTTATAGGGGTTTTATGGTTCAGGAATACAAGTTGTTTATAGGGGGAGAATTTAAAGACTCGTCAACCGGAGTGACTTTTGAAGATATAAATCCGACTACTCTGGAAAGCCTGGCAGCAATACAGGTAGCTGGAACCGAGGACGTGGACAGGGCAGTTGAGGCTGCTGAAGCAGGGTTCAGGCTCTGGAGCGAAATCCCGGCTGCAAAGAGAGCTGAGGTACTCTTCAAGGCAGCCAGAATTTTACAGGAAAGGAAAGAAGAACTTGCTGTCCTTATGACAAAAGAGATGGGAAAAGTACTCCCTGAGACAAGGGGAGATGTACAGGAAGCCATTGATATCACAAATTATGCCGCAGGGGAAGGAAGGCGGATGCTTGGGGAGACAACGACTTCCGAACTCAAGGAAAAGTTCTGCATGACCGTACTTAGGCCGATAGGGATAGTCGGCTTAATAACGCCCTGGAACTTTCCGATTGCCATTCCTTCATGGAAGATTATGCCAGCCCTTGTAGCTGGAAATGCAATTGTTTTCAAGCCTGCAAGTGATACACCTCTACTTGCCTTCAAGCTAATAGAGGTGCTTAGTGAAGCAGGGTTGCCTCCCGGAGTAATAAATCTGGTAACAGGACCCGGAGGAACTGTTGGGAAGGCTGTAGTCCAGCACCCTCGCATAAAGGCTATTTCCTTTACAGGCAGCCTTGATACCGGGAAATGGGTAATGGAAGAGTGTTCAAAAACCATGAAAAGGGTCTCTCTGGAACTCGGAGGCAAAAATCCGGTAATTGTTATGGACGATGCCGACCTTGAACTGGCTCTTGAGGGTGTGTTATGGGGAGCTTTCGGAACTACAGGACAGCGCTGTACTGCTACGAGCAGACTGATTCTACATGAGATGATAAAAGACGAATTCATAAAAAGGCTGCTTGCAAAAGTAAAATCTCTCAGGATAGGTAACGGGCTCTTGCCTGAGACGGATATCGGACCTGTAATCAATAAAGCACAGCTTGAGAAGACCGAGAGATACGTGAAAATAGGAAAAGAAGAAGGAGCAACTCTTCTTTATGGAGGAAACAGAACTGATCCCGGGCTTCCCGGTTATTTCTTCGAACCTACATTATTTACGGACCTTAGACCAAACATGAGGATTGCACAGGAAGAAATTTTCGGGCCAGTACTCGGGATCTTCACGGTTTCAGATCTTGAAGAGGCAATCGAACTTGCCAATAACACCAAGTACGGACTTTCTTCGGCAATCTATACAAAAAGTGTAGGAAACGCTTTCAGGGCAATTGAAAAAATCGAAGCAGGAATCACGTATGTTAATGCTCCCACAATAGGGGCTGAAGTCCATCTTCCCTTTGGAGGCGTTAAAGGGACAGGAAACGGTTTTCGAGAAGCCGGTACCGAGGCCATCAAGGAATTTTCCGAGGTAAAAGCCGTGTATATAGACTACAGCGGCAGATTGCAAAAAGCTCAGATTGATTCAGCGGAGTAAAATTTATAGGAGTAAGGTTCGAGAGCGTAAAGAAACTGGGGAGGAATGTATTCTGGCTCAGAAGAAAACCGAAGAATTTGAAAAGAATCAGGGAGCGGAAAAATCGGGGGAAAACAAAGCAATGGAAGCTGGGCAGTACCTTGATTTTTTTGAACATGAAGCAGGAATGTTTAATATCGTCGGTCCTAAAGCCAGGAAAATTATCGGGCAGGACTGCAATATAATATCTGCCTGTGCAGCCCGCCCTTATCCTCTGGTTGTAGACAGCGCAAAGGGTTCCGTAATCAGGGATGTTGATGGGAGGGAGTACATTGACCTGGTTGCAGGAATTGCTGTTATGAATGCAGGCTACTCCAACCCTGAAGTTAAAGCTGCAATTTCATCTCAACTTGAAAAAATGACTCACTGCGCATATGGAGATTTTTTTGCTGAGCCACCTGTGAAGCTTGCAAAAAAGTTAGAAGAGCTTTCCAGCTATTCAAAAGTATTTTACTGCAATAGCGGGACTGAAGCCGTAGAAGCTGCAATCAAACTCGCCTTCTGGAAAACAAAACGGCAGGGCCTTATCTCCTTTTATAACTCCTTTCATGGTCGGACTCTTGGCTCTCTTTCTCTTACCTGTTCAAAAGCCAGGCAAAAGGAACATTTTCCTGCTATCCGCACAGCTCATTCCCACTATGCTTACTGTTATCGCTGTCCCTTTAAACTGGAGTATCCTTCCTGCGGGATTGAGTGTGCAAAAGAGCTTGAAAACCTGATTTTCAGGCGGGAACTGAGCCCGAAGGATACAGCTGCCGTTTTCGTGGAACCTGTTCAGGGAGAAGGTGGGTATATCGTTCCTCCACCTGAATTCCATAGGGAAGTAAGGCAGATCTGTACCGATAACGATGTCCTCCTTGTAGCTGATGAAGTCCAGACAGGCTGCTTCAGGACAGGCCCTTTTCTTGCAATGGAAAATTTTGGGGTCAGAACTGAAATCTCGTGCCTTGCAAAAGCTCTTGGAGGAGGGCTTCCAATGGGGGCAATGCTCGCAGACCGCAAGCTTATGGACTGGCCCCAGGGCGTCCATTCAAATACCTTTGGAGGAAATCTTCTTGCTTCAGCCGCGTCACTTTCATCCCTCGAGTTTCTGGAGAAGGAAAATATAAAGAATAGGGTAAAGGAGCTTGGTTTCAAAATGAAACAACTGCTTAGGGAGCTTCAGGAAAACTTTCCATTCATTGGGGACGTACGTGGCCTCGGTATGATGGTCGGAGTCGAGATTGTGAAACCCGATAAATCAATAGACCCTATACGAAGGGATAGAATTCTCAGGGAAGCTTTCAAAGAAGGAATTCTGCTTCTTCCCTGTGGAGATTCCGTAATTCGTTTCTCTCCACCACTGGTTATTACGGATGAAGAACTTGACTCTGGACTCGAGAAGTTCCAAAAGGCTCTGAATAAAGCAGGCACTTAAGCTTTAGAAAAAATAATGAAACTAAGAGTTTCCGAACATGAGTAAAAAGCGAAATAACTTCTTAAACGAGTTTTCAGTCTTCAAGAATAAGTCAAATGTTAGTTCAATATTCTTCTGTCTAAAAATCAGATAAAAATTGTAAAGTTTTTATGTAAAAATGCCATATATAGTAATATGGAGTATAAGAAAAATGATATGTTTGAGAACGATAGTTTCGCTTTGATCATTTTCATTACTGCTATTGCAATAGCAGTAAGTCTCTTAGGGATAATTATCTGTATCAAGGTAACACACCTATAAAACTGGTAAAAAGCCTAAACTGGTAAAAAGCTAAACTGGTAAAAAGCTAAACTGGTAAAAAGCTAAACTGGTAAAAAAGACTGCCTTTTTCATTAAACAATTAAACGATTTTTCCAAATGTAAAAATAAAAAAGAGAAGATATTTTTCCTGTCTTCTCACCCCTTTCTTTATACCTTTCTTTATACCTTTCTTTATACCTTTCTTTATACCTTTCTTTATATCTTTCTTTATATCTTTCTTTATACCTTTCTTTAACCTTTCTTTAACCTTTCTTTATACCTTTCTTTATACCTTTTTTTGTTCCTTGTCTTTCTCAACTTCACTCAACCTATCTTCAGTCTGCCTGAGCGTTAAAAGCCTGCTTGAAAGAGGAGCCATAGGAAGGTGGTCTGTGCTAAGGGGACAGATTCTTGACTCTGTCAGCATTCTTCCAGGTAGGTCAGGAAAGATCTCAAGCCCTTTTCCTACAGGTATTCTTGAGCTTTCGAGTACGGATTCCAAACGACCGGCAGATTTGATTCCGGTAAATGAGCTGGAAACAAGCCTTGGAAGAGTTTCCTGACTCAAGCGGAGGTGGTCAGAAGAAGAAAGTCCAAGATCCCTGTCAGACGAGAGACGTTTATTGAAATCAGGCATAAGTCCTCTGAACTGGTCAAGGACTGGATTTGAAAAAGTAACTGATTCGTAAGTATGAGTGAGATTTCCGGCAAGGGCCTTATTGCGGTCTGCACGGTCAGTTAAGTGAGAAGGTAAAGCTGAATTTTCGGGTTTACTGTCATTCATAGCAGTAAGGATTGTCACGATGGTATATCAATTATACGAGGCTTTTCCATATGAGTGCTTTTCCTATTTTCTTCACTGTAATTTCACTGTAATCAAAAATTCCGGTGATTTTTAATAAGCACCTTATTATTCTATATAAGCGCCTTATTCTATTACACTTATTTTATTGTATTTCTCGTTGTAACAGCCTGTAAAGTTCATCCTTCTGATAAACTCAAGACCTGGGACTTAAACCATTTTTAATAAGTAAGTCAACAATCTCATTAAATCCCATTTCTTCAGCAATATCCAGAGCAGTATTACAATTTTCATCCTGAATATTAAGGTCGGCACCATTTTTAATAAGCAAATCAACAATGTCCGTACGCCCCGCTTGTGCCGATAACATCAAAGCGGTAAGCCCGTTTTCTTCTTGAATATTAAGATTGGCACCACTTTCAAGAAACAGGTCTACAATGTCCCTGTATCCTCTATCTGCTGCATAAATCAAGGCTGTGTTGCCGTTTTTGTCCTGAACGTCAAGATCGGCTCCTGCATTAACAAGTAACTCAACAATAATTTTATGTCCGATCTTTGTTGCAGCAATCAAAGCAGTGTTAAGGTTTTTGTCCTGAAGATTAACATCTGCTCCAGCTTTAATTAGCAGTTCAACAATATCCTTTTGTCCCCTATCTGCAGCAGAAATCAAAGCAGTTTCACTGTTCCGGTCCTGAATATCAGGATCGGCTCCACCTTCAAGAAGAAGCTCAACAATGTTCCTGTATCCTACTTTTACCGCAAACTTCAAAGCAGTCTCGCAGTTTCCATCCTGAATATTAAGGTCAGCACCGCTTTTAATGAGCAGCTCAACAATATCTCCACGTTCGACTTTTGCCGCACAAATTAAAGCGGTATCCCCGTTTTCATCCTGAATATTAAGATCGGCACCGCCTTTAATAAGCACTTCTACAACGTCTCTGTATCCTTTATTAACCGCATAATTTAAAGCAGTTTTACCGTATGCGTCCTGCGAGTTAATGTCAACTTTATCGCTTTTCAGAAGTTTTTCTACGTTTCTTACCTGCCCTATCTTAGAAGCCTCAAAAAGATTTTGAGTTTTATCTTTACCAAATAAGTTAGATATGAAGTCCATCACTGTTTTCTCCTTAAATATCGAATGTTTTGTATTAACCAGATTGTAACTATCCTGGCATCTTTGATTGATGCACGGAATTAAAAATACAATTTTTATCGCTCAGACAAAATATAATTATAACTCAAAGAAAATATAAGTTTTACCACTCAGCATCGCGAAATTATATAAGATATATTGATTCAGGTTATCAATTCTTCCTTTTGGATGTGGAAAATAGACACCTCAAGAGTAAGAAGAACTGAATGCAATATCCTAAACTCAATTCCGGCTAATAATCACTCATTAATTTTCGCTTCACAAAACTCTTTTCCTTTCTCAGCGGCTTCATTTCCAGGGCTGAGTTTCAGGGCCCGTATATAGCACTTGAAAGCCTCACCGTATTCGGCAAATTCACAAAGCAAATCCCCTCCGCTAAGAAGAGAGTTGAGGTGGTCGGGGTTGCTTTCAAGAGCTTTCCTGAGTGAATTGAGGGCTTTTTCCCTTTCTCCAAGCTCAAGAAGCACGTTGCCTTTCCAGTACCAGGTCTCAGCATTATCAGGCTTCATAATAGGTGCCTTATTCCGGGAAAAGAAACTGAACCTGGGAATTTTGCAGGCCCAGTCCGAGGCTTTCCTGGGTTCGGTTGCCAGAGCGCGATCGAAAGTCTCAAGAGCCTTTTTCAGGAGTCCCATCCTGAAATATACTATGCCTTTGCTGGTCAGGATTTTTGAGGATTTCGGGTCAAATGCAAGCGCTTCTTCGAAAGCTTCAAGGGCTTCCTCGTTCCGGCCCAGAGCTGATAGCACGAAACCCCGGTTGGACCACTCGGTAGGGTTTTCAGGCTTAAGTTCAAGGGCGGCATCAACGATTTCCAGGGCTTCTCCATACCTTTCAAGCTTGAAAAGAGCCATCCCGTAACACGATCTGGCCTCGAGGGCTTTTTCAAGAAACTCTTTCCCTCGTGTCTCTTTTCCTTTTTCGAAAAGCAGATCTGCCATTTCTTTCCAGGCATCAGCTGCTTCTCCATAGGCAGCAAGCGCGTCTTCAAACCTCCCTACCTTAAAGGAAATTCTGCCTTTTTTGCAGTTTTCCTCAGCCGTTCTGTCAAGTTCTTTAAGTTTATTTGCCATTTTTGCCATTTTTACCATTTTTCTGCCTCTTTTCTGCCTTATATATAGAAAGAACTATCAAAATTCGTATCCTCAAAACTTGAACTGCCATAATTCGCATTCTGAGGTGGTATTCTAAGGTAATCCACTTTGAATCTGAAAAATTATCCTGATAAACAATTGGTATTTTATAATATATAATAATTTAAACTCACCTGGCGGTGCCTTCTAAAGTAATAAAAACAGCGAAAATCTAAGGAAGAAACATGGAAGTAAAAACGTATAAAAAGAAACGTATAAAAAATAGATAAAGGGAAAGAAATTTACTCTTTTCCAATCCACTCATTAACTTTTTGCGGATTGTTTTCAACCCATTTTTCTGCGGCTGCTTCAGGCGTCGTTCCGTTTTCGATATCCATCATGACAACCTGGATATCATCGTGAGTCCACTTGAAACGGGTCAGGATGCCGTAGAGATTGGGTTTTTCTTCATTAAGGCCGAGCCTTGCCAGGGTCTCAACATGATCGGCATCACCATATGCGCCTTTAGGATCGTCAAGGTACTTAAGATCCCATCGATTGAAAGCCCAGTGAGGAGACCATAGAGTAACAACTATCCATTCTTTGGAATCCAAAGCTTTTTTCAGGGACGCAGTCATTGCTGCACTGCTGCCTGAGACAAGCTCCATTTTCAGGCCATAATCGGAAATTGCGGTTTCTGAAGCCTGCATTATGCCTGCTCCGGGTTCGATCCCGATTATCTTCCCATTAAATTTGTCCTTTTCTGAATTGAGTTCCTCAATAGAATTGATAGGTACGTAAGAGGGGACAGCAAGCCCGATTTTACAATCTTCAAGGTTTGTCTGGACAGGATCAAGCCGGTCACCGTAAACTTCCCAGTAATGCTTGTGGGTATAGGGAAGCCATGCCGAAGTAGTGAAATCAAACTGCCCATCAGCAAGTTCCTGATAAAGTGGACCTGCATCAACTGCAGTTATTTCCACATTTTTATATCCTGCTTTTTTGAGCACCTGCTGCATCACATTAGTACTTGCAATCTCACCGTCCCATAAGACATATCCTATCTTTACAGGCTCACTGAATTCGGATGTTCCTGTTGCTGTCGGAGTTTCCGTTCCTTCCGCAGTTTCGTTTCCCTTTTCGGAACAACCTGCTGCAAGAAGAGCAAGCCCTATGATCAGGCAGATTGCCAGAACAGATCCAAGCTTCTTTACGTTCAAATTAAACTTCGTATTGGTCAAAAATATCTACAACCTATTTGAATTTCTTTCAGTTTATCTAGTTTTTTTGAGTTTTTCAGGGTTTGAAATGAATGGTGCACATTCTTTCGGGGATTAAGAAGGCGACCCTGTTAAAGTGAAGAGCTCTATCCTGAGTTCCCTTTAAGGAAGGATCAGGAAATTTTAAGGAAGGATCAGGAAAGGAGCTTTTTTACCTGGGGCTTAGATTCTGGGTAATCCGGTCCAGGAAAACTGCGATTATGACAATCGAAAGCCCTGCTTCAAAGCCCATGCCAATGTCAACACGCTGAATCCCTAGAAGGACCTGGTACCCAAGCCCCCTGGCCCCGATCATGGCTGCGATTACAACCATCGAAAGAGAGAGCATAATGCACTGGTTGACCCCAGCCATTATGGTCGGAAGCGCTACAGGCAGTTCAACCTTGGAAAGTTTCTGCCAGCTCGTGGAGCCAAAGGCATCTGCAACTTCAATAAGTTCTTTTGGAACCTGTCTTATCCCAAGGTTTGTGAGCCTTATTGCAGGTGGCATTGCAAAAACGACAGTTGCAATCATACTGGGCACATTTCCAAGCCCAAAGAAGATGAGTGCAGGGATAAGGTACACAAAAGACGGCATGGTCTGCATAAAGTCGAGTGCAGGCTTTAAAATACGGGAAAGTGTAGTGTTTTTTGCAGAAAGGATCCCCAGCGGAATCCCGATAATAAGTGCAAGCAGAGTAGACGAAAGCACAAGGGCAAGTGTCTCCATCGAGAGCGTCCAGAGCCCCATATTTTCAATAAGGAAAAAACCAATTGCAGTCCCGGCTGCAAGTTTGATGTTGCGTTTTCCTACAAAGTATGCTAGCAGGAAAATCCCAGCGATAAAAAGTTCTGGAGGCAGGAAAAGAAGTGCATTTTTTAAACTCGATATCAGGAAATCAAGTTGCTTGCTTATGATGTCCAGAAGCGGACCGAAGTTTGCTTCAGTCCAGTCCACAGCAAGTTCAACAGTATCTCCGACAGGTAACCGGAAGGTCAACATGTTTTCACCTCTGGCTCCTGCCCTGAGTCAGACCCGAGAGATTCTTTGGCAGTCAGTTCGGCGGGTACAGGCTCAATGTTAGTTCGGTTGTTAATTGGTACAGACTCAATGTCAGTTCGGTTGTTAATTGGTACAGACTCACTGTCAATTCCGTTGTTAATTATAGTATTCTGGGCATTCGGTACGCCTGAACTTTTTGAGGGAGGACCGGCTTCTCCTTCATTTTTACCTATCAGGACAGTTTTCTCAGCAGGCTTTCCTTCAAAAGTTTTCCCTGAAACGTTTCTTTCTTCTAAGGTTTTTTCTTCTGAGGTCTTTTTTTCTGGATTTCTTTCTTTTGAGGCTTCATTCTGCCCGTTTTCTCCAGCTATTGCAAGAGCACCAAGTACAGTGCCCCGGACTATAATCCCAAGCAGTTTTCCTGAATCATTGACCACAGCAAGGGGGTACTGGCTTTCCGCAATCAAGGGAATCACCTCATTAAGAGACCTGTCTGGAGCCACACGTGGAGCCTCCAGAAACATTGCTGCTTCAAGGTTCTTCCCGCTCCTAAGAGCTTCAAGTGCACCACTTATCATGAGTATGCCTTTCAGGTGCCTGTTCTTTCCCTCAACTACATAAATCGAGGAAATCCCATAATCTTTCATCAACTGAATAGCAACCCTGGGCCCGGAATTGATAGACACTAGCGGTTCAGGTCGTTTCATAACCGATTCAGCGGTAAGGATTTTAGACCTGTCAACACCTGCAACGAACCTTGAGACATAGGAATTTGCAGGTTCAGTCAGGATCTCTTCAGGAGTCCCGATCTGGACTACTTCACCGTCTTTCATGAGGGCAATTCGGTCCCCGAGTTTCAGGGCTTCATCCAGGTCATGGGAGACAAAGATAATTGTTTTCTGCATCCTGTTCTCAAGGGCAAGCAGCTCTTCCTGCATCTCGTTCCTGATAAGTGGATCAAGGGCGCTGAAAGCTTCGTCCATGAGCAGGATATCGGGGTCGTTTGCAAGCGCCCTTGCGATGCCTACCCTCTGTTTCATTCCTCCGCTAAGCTGGGTGATTTTGCTCTCTTCGTGTCCCTTAAGCCCTACATTCTCAATCGCCTTTATAGCTTTATTATGGCGTTCGTCTTTTGAGATTCCCTGAATCTCAAGCCCGTAAGCCACATTGTCGAGTACATTCCTGTGCGAGAGCAGAGCAAAGTTCTGAAAAACCATGCCCAGTTTGACCCTGCGGACCCTTCTCAGTTCTTCAGGATTCATTGTAACAATATCCTGCCCGTCGATTAGGATCTGCCCGCCTGTGGGTTTGATCAGCCGGTTGATACAGCGTAAAAGAGTAGATTTTCCTGAACCGGAAAGCCCCATGATTACGAAAATCTCTCCCTCGTAGACCTCAAAACTAACATTGTTGAGCCCTACAGTCTGTTTTGTTTTTTCAAAAATTTCTTTTTTGGATAAGCCTTCTTTTAGAAAGGAGAGTACTTTCTGGGGATTCTTACCAAAAATTTTAGTAATATTTCGGATTTCGATTTTTACATTTTTGTCCATATAATTATACCAGTTTAACTAAAGTGGTTTGTAAAAATTATCATCAGTCTTTATGAAAGGTAAAAATTACCACAAAAACTCAGTTTAATAAAAATTAGATTTTGTTGTGATTAGTTTTCTCGTCTGTAGGATAAATTCAAGACAAGCGAGAATCTAGATTTGTATAAAGAGATCTTGCCAAAGAATACCAAAATGTTCCCGAGAAACCGAGCGAGCGATCCGAAACATACCCCATCCTGCAGGGTGGAATGGCCGCACGCAATTTGATTTTTAGCAGCTTAAACAGCTTTTCTCCTCAGCTGTAATATTTTCCCCAATTACATATAGTATTTTTGCAAAATATTTTTATAGTATGAATAATTGGGCTCAGTATCAAAATCTTGCTTTCCGCAGATGGCCTTCTAATTTTTTTAAGTTTTCCTGCTATTGTTTTTTTGAAAACCGTCTTGATTACTCAAAAGTGTATTTTTGAAATTTTCCAAACTTTTTGGCCTTTTGCCTTCATTGAGCACTTCCATAAGCCACATTCCTAAGCTTCAGTTGAGGATAACAACTGCAAATTTTTAAATAATTCTCCAAAAACGATAACAAGAATAATGTTGTTTTTTTGAAGGCACCTGCGGAAAGTCCGAACATCCAGTGATGAACATAAAATAAAAAATCACTATATTTTGTAATTGGTTACAATCCTTGAGATGTAACTTTGGAGTTGAAGCCTTTAGATGTCGAATATTAATTTTGATGAAAACCGGATTCTTCTTGCGAATTCAGATTTTCAATCAAGAAATGCAAAAATCACTAGATTTTGGAACAGAGTTCCTGTAAGTAAGCATTAATACCAGGAGTTTATCCCAAAACTCAATATTGGTTTCCTGAATCTCGAATTTTAAATGATTAGTCAAGTTTCTTGTCATGGAATATAGTTCTGAAACTTTTATAGATTTAAAAAGAAACTTGGTATGGGATGAGCTCCAGAACTATACCAAGAATTACCTCTACAACTATTTTTTGCGCGAATCCACATGTTGAGCCAGACAATTTTCTGTCAGAAAGCATACTTGAAAGCCTACCCTCTATTTCGTAAGATACGTAAATGAGGTCGGAAATACCGGAAAAAGTTTACCTCTATTTTATTTATAATACTTACCTTTATACTTTATATGAAACTTGAGATAAAAAAGGTTTTTAGTATTCAGTTACAATACTGTTAGTTATATATAATATTGTCAGGCCTGCTTTTAGTTATGCTGGCAGTTGCGCAGATTATCTATCAGTTGCGGCAAAGGGGTTGAGAGTATGTGCACCACAAGAAGACATTACGTTTTCTTTCAGGCTCAATTTTGTAAGGGTCTTGATTCAACTAAAAGGCGGTGTAAAAAGAGAGAACATAAATTAAAGGACCGTTTAATTTAATTGAAATATTTATATATTAAAAAACTCAAAAAATATCAGTAATTAAAGGAATTGGGAAATTCATCGTAACACTTATACATGTCTTATGATATTTACTCGCAGGTTCAGATGATGAAAGCAGTACTAGGCTTAGAAGACGGAACAGTTATTAAGGGCACCGGTTTTGGTGCCGAAGGCACAGCTTGCGGCGAACTTGTTTTTACCACTCAATTCACGGGATATGAGGAGGCCCTAACAGATCCTTCTTACAAGGGTCAGATTTTAATGTTCACTTACCCCCTTATCGGAAACTACGGTGTCAGCGGGGAGCGCGTCCAGTCCGATAACATGCATGCGGAAGGGCTTGTTGTAAGGGAGGCCTGCAAAAAGCCCTATCATTATAAATCATCCCGTTCAATTCACAATTTTTTAGAGGATGAAGGAAAGCCAGGAATTGAAGGTGTGGACACCCGTATGCTCACCATCAGGGCAAGGGAGCGCGGAACCATGAGGGCTGCCCTTATCACAGGCAGCGACGACGGAGAAGAGGCTGTTGATATAGCAAGGAACTCTCCACAGCTCACTGATGAAGAGCTGATCTCCCTTGTAACCTGTAAAGAGCCGTATTTCATTCCCGGAGCAGAAGGCGCCTGGAAAGGCGACAGCAAACGCAAACATGCGGTTATAGTTGACCTTGGGATTAAGCGCAATATCATAAACAACCTTCACAAACGGGGAATTGACCTTACTCTGGTTCCTGCAACTGCAAAACCCTCGGAAATTGCAGGTTACGAACCAGATCTTCTTTTTATCTCAAACGGGCCAGGAGACCCGGAAAAAGCAACGGATGCAATCAATGCCGTAAAGGCTTTTGCAGGCACGATTCCGGTTTGCGGGATCTGTTTCGGGCACCAGATTCTCTCCCTTGCTATGGGAGCAAAAACCTACAAGTTGAAATTCGGGCACAGGGGAGGAAACCAGCCAGTAAAGGACCTGATTGAAAATAAGATTTTCATAACCTCCCAGAACCATGGGTATGCAGTCGATGCTGACTCCCTTGATGGCACAGGGCTCTATGTAAAATACCTGAACGCAAATGACAGGACAGTAGAAGGGGTTTCCCACAAAGATCTGGATATTTTCAGTGTACAGTTCCATCCCGAAGCCCAGGCAGGGCCGATGGATACCGAGGAAACGTTCTTTGGCAAGGTTGTAAAGGTCCTCGGAGGTGAGGTTTAATGCCAAAACGCGAGGACATAAAGAAGGTTTTGCTTATAGGCTCAGGGCCAATAACTATAGGGCAGGCTGCGGAATTCGACTTTTCAGGCAGCCAGGCATGCAGGTCCTTAAAAGAAGAAGGTGTAAAGGTCGTTCTTGTAAACTCAAACCCTGCAACTATAATGACCGATCCTGAAATGGCTGATTCGGTCTATATCGAGCCTCTTGATGCCAAGATAATAGAAAAAATTATTGAAAAAGAGCGCCCTGACGGGATTATTGCAGGTATTGGGGGGCAGACAGGCCTTAATATTACCAGTGAACTTGCAGAAAATGGTGTGTTCGAAAAATACGGAGTCGAGATCCTGGGGACCCCTGTTGAAGCTATTAAAAACACTGAAGACAGGGAACTCTTCAAAGAGACGATGATCAGGATAGGGGAAAAAGTTCCCTTAAGCCGTGCAGTTAATTCTTTAAAAGAAGCTGAAGACGTTGTCGAAGAACTCGGGCTTCCTCTAATTGTCCGTCCGGCTTACACTCTCGGTGGTGCAGGAGGCGGAATTGCCCGCACAAAAGAAGAGCTGCTCGAAATCACTGAACGTGGGCTCAGGCGCAGTCGTATCAACCAGGTACTCATAGAAGAAAGTGTGCTTGGCTGGGCAGAGGTCGAATATGAGGTCATGAGAGATGCAAACGATACCTGTATCGTGATCTGTAACATGGAAAATATCGACCCTATGGGCGTGCACACCGGAGAATCGGCAGTTGTTGCTCCTTCCCAGACCTTAAGCGATGCAGAGCACCAGATGCTCAGGAGTGCCTCAATCAAGATTATCCGCGCCCTGAAGATCGAAGGTGGGTGCAATATTCAGTACGCCTTGAAAGAAGGCGATTATCGCATTGTCGAGGTAAATCCAAGGGTTTCAAGGTCATCAGCCCTTGCATCAAAGGCTACGGGTTACCCGATTGCCCGTGTAACTGCAAAGATCGCAATCGGAATGGCACTTGATGAGATTATAAATAATGTTACCAAGAGCACTCCTGCCTCTTTTGAACCTGCTCTGGACTATGTAATTACCAAAATTCCCAGGTGGCCTTTTGACAAATTCACAACTGCAGACAAAACCCTGACCACAGCCATGAAAAGTACAGGAGAAGTCATGGCTATTGGCAGGACTGTTGAAGAATCTCTGCTAAAGGCTTTCAAGTCCCTGGATATCGATAGCC
Organism: Methanosarcina spelaei; assembly: GCF_002287235.1. Classification (GTDB taxonomy): domain Archaea; phylum Halobacteriota; class Methanosarcinia; order Methanosarcinales; family Methanosarcinaceae; genus Methanosarcina; species Methanosarcina spelaei. Next base: position 21,882 of record NZ_LMVP01000235.1, on the reverse strand, counting down.
AGTTAGGAATAAAACAATGGGAAGAGCCTGAAATTAAAACTCTCCTGAAGACTCCTACAAGCGAACGCCTTTTTGTGCTCTTCCATGCGCTTGAGAGGGGCATGTCGGTAAAGGAAATTGCCGAGCTTTCGAGCATCAATCCCTTCTTCATCTCAAAGATGAAAAAGATCGTTGAGATGGAAAAGCGCATCAGGGCAGAAGAACTTACTCCTGAACTCCTGCGCGAAGCAAAAAGGATGGGCTTTCCGGATATCCGCCTTGCCGAACTAACTGGAAAAACCAGCCAGGAAATAAGTGATCTCAGGCATGCTGCCGGTCTTGTGGCCACTTTCAAGATGGTAGATACCTGCGCAGCCGAGTTCGAAGCAGCTACTCCTTATTACTATTCTACTTACGAAGATGACTGCGAGACAAACTCCACAGATAAGAAGAAGATTCTTATTCTTGGAGCAGGCCCGATAAGGATTGGACAGGGAATCGAGTTTGACTACTGTACTGTGCATGCAGTTACTGCGCTTCGGGAAGAAGGCATAGAGACTCATATCATTAATAACAACCCCGAAACCGTATCTACGGACTTTGATACCTCAGACAAGCTCTTTTTTGAACCTCTTACCCTTGAGTATGTGATGAACGTAATCGAGCGTGAGAGGCCTGATGGAGTCCTTGTGCAGTTCGGAGGACAGACGTCAGTGAACCTTGCAATTCCCCTCAAGCAGGAATTGAAGCGCAGGACCGACCTTAATACCGTGATTCTGGGCACGGATCCTGATGATATGGACCTTGCCGAAGATAGGGAAAAGTTCTATCTCCTTATGCAGGAGCTTGGTGTTCCACAGCCTGAAGGCGGATATGCAACTTCCCATAAGGAAGCAATCGAGGTTGCAAAGAGGATCGGTTTCCCTGTACTTGTGCGTCCTTCCTACGTACTTGGCGGACGGGCAATGGAAATCGTATACGACGAAATCGACCTTGAACGCTATATGAAAGAGGCAGTCAGGGTCTCTCACGAACACCCTATACTGATTGATGATTTCCTTGAGGCAGCCTCTGAAATTGATGTGGATGCGGTCTGCGACCAGAAAGACGTACTGATCGGTGCAATAATGGAACACATCGAGGAGGCAGGTGTTCACTCAGGAGACTCGGCCTGTGTAATTCCACCTCAATCTCTCTCGCCTGAGGTTCTTGACCATGTAAGGGATTATACTCGGAAGATAGCTCTTGCCCTCAGGGTCAAGGGTTTGATTAACATACAGATGGCAGAAAAAGATGGGAAGGTCTATGTGCTTGAAGCAAACCCACGTTCAAGCAGGACAATTCCTTTTGTTTCAAAAGCCGTTGGAATTCCACTTGCAAAGATTGCAGCAAAGGTAATTGCAGGACACAGCTTAAAGAGCCTGGGCTACACGGACGAGCCAAAACCCAACCATGTCTCGATTAAGGAAGTCCTCCTACCTTTCGATAAATTGCCAGGTGCAGACCCTGTCCTCGGTCCTGAGATGAAAAGCACTGGCGAGGTCATGGGTGTTGACTACGACTTCGGGAGGGCATACTATAAGGCAGAGCTTGCAGCCGACAACGTCTTACCTCTTACAGGAAAAGTCTTCCTTTCCATAAGGAATGCAGACAAAACCGAACTTGTAGACGTTGCAAAGAAACTTCAGGCAGCAGGCCTTGAACTTATGGGCACGCAGGGCACTGTAAACTATCTTGCACAGCACGGGGTCTTCATGGATGTAGTGAAAAAGGTCCATGACGGAAGCCCGAATGTCATAGATATGATGCGCAGGGACGAGGTTGACCTTATAATCAATACCCCGACAAGCAAACAGTCTCGCAGGGACGGTTCAAGGATCAGGCGGGCAGCTGTTGATTTCAAGGTCCCGTACATTACCACATTGCAGGCAGCAATAGCCGCAGCTGCTGCCATAGAGACTATGAAGAAGGGAGAGGAACTTACGATCAAGTCCATCAACGAGTACCACAAAGAGATGGAAAAGTAAGTTGAAGTAACGAAAAAAGCTGTCAGCAGGTAACTCTTTAAGATTACCTGTTGAAGAGTAAGAGTACTGCTTAATAAAAAACGTCGGCCAACGGGAAATTTACGTGTGAATCACAGTCGGCAGGGTGGCTTTTACATCCTCCGACAAAACATGATTAGTTTTTGAATCTACCTGCTGCTGGCTGTCAAATACAGGAATTAAATGCCCTGCTACCAAAATTATTAAACTTATTAACCTTATTTACCCTACTGAATTTACTGATCCGTTAACATGCAAATCTGTAACATGTCACTTATTATTCCAAATCAATCTGTTAGGGAATCAATCTTATTAATTAATTAATCTTATTAACGAATCAGTCCACTTGATGAATCAGTTTATTAATGAATCAGTCCACTTGATGAATCAGTTTATTAACGAATCAATCTATTTAACGAATCAATCTATTTAACGAATCAATCTATTTAACGAACCGTCTATTTAACGAATCAATCTATTTAACGAACCGTCTATTTAACAAACCAGTTTATTAACGAATGAATCCACAATGTATCAATTCATTAGCGTGTCACTGGATTGACATGTCAATCATTTTGATTCTTATCACATCATATATCCATTAAGCAAGGGGTAGTAAAAAGCATGGCAAAGAAAGTTGCACTTGCATATTCAGGAGGGCTTGACACCTCAGTGTGCATTCCCATCCTCAAGGAAAAGTACGGATACGACGAAGTAGTTACAATTTCAGTCGATGTCGGCCAGCCTGAAGAGGAAATCAAGAGGGCAGACGCAAAAGCCAACAAGATCAGCAACAAGCATTACACGATCGATGCAAAGGAAGAATTCGTTAAAGACTACGTCTTCCCCCTGATCAAAGCCAACGGAAGCTATGAAGGCTATGTAATGGGAACCTCAATTGCCCGCCCGTTGATCGCGAAAAAAGTGGTTGAGGCTGCCCAGAAAGAAGGAGCAGTTGCCCTTGCCCACGGCTGCACAGGAAAAGGCAATGACCAGCTCCGTTTCGAAGCCGTTTTCCGCCAGACCGATCTCGACGTTATTGCCCCTATGAGGGAAATGAACCTGACCCGCGAATGGGAAATCGATTACGCAAAAGAGCACGGAATCCCGGTCGAAGTTACAAAGTCCAAGCCCTGGAGCGTTGACGAAAACATCTGGAGCCGCAGCATCGAAGGCGGCAAGCTTGAAGACCCTTCCTTTGTCCCGCCCGAAGAGATCTACGAGTGGACAACCTCGCCTGAAAAAGCCCCTGACCAGCCCAGGATTGTTGACATCGGCTTTGAAGCCGGAGTCCCTGTCTCCCTTGACGGCGAAAAACTCGGCGGCTACGCCCTTGTGAAGAAAATGAATGAAATTGCAGGCGAAAACGGCGTCGGCCGAACCGACATGATTGAAGACCGCGTGCTCGGCTTAAAAGCCCGCGAGAACTACGAGCATCCGGCTGCAACCGTTCTCCTGGCAGCCCACGCCGACCTCGAGAAACTCGTCCTGACCCGCAGCGAACTCAAGTTCAAGAAGATCGTGGACGACCAGTGGTCCGAACTTGCCTATTACGGTCTTGTGGACGAGCCGCTTTATGCCGACCTGAACGCCTTTATCGACAAGTCCCAGGAAAGGGTTACAGGTACGGTGAAAGTGAAGCTCTACAAAGGCGCCCTCACGATCCTTGCCCGCAGCTCACCGAATGCGCTCTATTCCGAGGACCTGGTTTCTTTTGACAGCCAGACCATTGACCAGAAGGATGCAGAAGGGTTTGCGAAGTATCACGGGTTCCAGGCGAGGATGTACAGGAAAGTGATGGATAAGGAGTGAATTTGTAATTTTGTCTGTTTCTTTAAGAGGGACGGACCTCTATTTTTTAGTTGAAGTTTGATTATTTTCTACAGTCATTGTTTTCTTTTTGTTCGTTGTTTATTTTAAGTCAAAATATTTGGGTTTTCTTAATACGTAGGGACATTTTTTAAAATGATTTTTAGACCCCGAGCTCTCACCGGTCGACGAAGGAGACCGGCTTTTTCTAATGGCTGCTTGAAAATTTAAGTGAATGCATAAAAGCAAAGTCTCGGGAAGAATTCGTCAAACACTGTAGATAGAATACCGGACTCATAGACTATTCCTGCGCCAAATTAGATAAACTCTTCAGTAGTAGTTTACAGATTTAGAGCATATACTATAGGGTCCTTAAAAATTGGTCCGCTTTTTAAGGATTAATGAGCTTTATTTTTGAAATTAAATATTGTCTCATTGCTCCCCGAAGTAAAATACATACGCAAATGGTTTTTTGTTATATTTAAAGGAAATATATGCTCTTAATTTCCTATTTACTCACTAATTAATTCGTTTTTAAGGTTAAGTTATGTATAAAAGAAAAATGCTATCGAATGCCGTGATTATAAATAAATAAAGTTTGTTAAAAAATAAAGCTATTATTACATTCAGTTTTTCGTTTTAAAGCTTAATTTTAGTTATTATCTCAAAATTTTGATTTTAGTGGTGTATTTTTGTTTGGGGAACTCTAATTATATGCATATAACCTGAAATAAGCATTTTGAATCCTTAATTGGCACGCTGATTTTAAAGGACCCTAATATACTATATTTGGTTAAGATCTTTGATGGAAATATAAATGGGAAGGAAAACTTCTTCTGGTTGGCGGCCTATTTTTGACTAAATCTCCCAAAATCAGAACTTAGCAAAGTTTGTCATAAGAAAAGTTATTTTTTAAGATATTCTTTGAGAGAGTATATCTTTTCTAAGTACACGAGTTTTCACATAAGAACTTCTGTAGCAACGAGTTTTTTTTGTTTAGACATTGAAGGAATAAATGAAACTTTTTTGCCATCAACTTTGGCTAATTCTTCATCAGTAATCCATTTCATAAATGAAGACTTAAAGAATAGGTAGCTAATATCATTATCTTTAATAACCCCAAATTTCCTAGATACATTATAGAACTTGATGAATCCAGTTTTTCTTTTTGTACTTTCTAATCTCTTCTTAAGACCTTGAAGTTTCTCATATTGATCTGATTTGAGATCACAATTATTTAGACCTCTGTTGATTAGGTATTCAATCTGAGCTTCGTCTTTTCCACCTTCTTTCATATAAAATTTGGCAAGATAATAGCAAACCACACGTAAAATGTTTGGACTTGGGTAATTTTTATAACCCTCTAATTCGATGAGCTCCAAGCATTTTTCCAAATAAGGCTTTCCCTTTTCAAAGCCTTCCTTATAAGTAATTGCAATACCGAGATCTTTATAAATCTCTCTAAATCGGTTCCAAAGATTTCCATCCTTTTTGGAAATTATTATGGCCTTGTATATCTTATCAGAAGCTTGCTTTAATTTCTCAATTTGACCATCTGAATCTCCCCTTATCTGAAAAGATTGAGCCCATCTTCTATAATTTTCAGCCATCGAGTAGAATGCTATAACTTTATGTTTATAATTTGGGTACTTCTCTTCTTTTAGAGCAATCGTGAACTCTACTTCCGCAAGTTCATAACAACCCTTAAACGAATAAGTTCTACCAAGTTCAGTATAAATAGGAAGATGATTTGGGTTTATTTCTTTAGCTTTTGTTAGGAACATTATTGCTTCATTATATTGTTTATTTTTTTGAAGCATTAAACCATAATTAAACCAAGTATGATAACTATCCGAATTATTTTCAACTGCCTTTTTTGATAGTTTCAGCGCATTCGGTATGTGATTTCTGTTAAATTCAAACTTTGAGAACTCTACAAGAACGTATGAGAAATTTGGAGCCATTTTAAGTGCTTCGTTAAAATTTTCTTCAGCTTTTACCATATCCCCAGATCGAATATAGTTTTTCGCAGTTTTTGCATAAATAAAAGCAACTTTCTCTTCCGGTGTCTTGATTCCTAAGGAAAAAAGAGATTGTGAATAATCAGATTTAGCTTTTTCATAATCGTTCAACTTTTCTGATAGATGGTGAAGTCTCGTTATTAACTCCTGCCTTGTTTGATTATTGTCATCCAACCTTATTTCAATAAATCCTCTGGTTAAACTTAGCATAGAGTATTCGGTAATTAAATCTGAATCCGAATTCTCTCTCGTTTCAGGAAATACAAATGAAGTTATAATTAGCTCCCTAATGGCGTCCTCAAATTCTTCATCTGAAATATTCGCGAGATGTTTCAAAACAATTTTCGAAACTGGTTTATCCCCAGAAACTACCATGCTAAACAGAATTCTCTTTGAATTTTTTGACAAGAGTGAAAAGACATCATTAAACGAAAACTTCGCAATTTCGCTGTCTCCAGCCAATATTTCTGAGAAAGCTTCATCAATACTTTTGCCTAAAATTACTTGCCCGATAGACCATTTTATTAACAACGGATAGCATTTCACTTTTTTAACTAGTTTAGCGATGTTTTCATCGCTCAGTTTTACAAGATCTATTTTTTGCCTTTCATTAGCAATTAATCTGAATAATCTAATAGCATCCTTTTCAGCCATATCAAACAATGGATATCTTCTCTCAATTTCTCCCAATCCTTTTCTGCTTGTGATAAGAACCTGGGAAGGCCTGGGAACATCTTTTATAAAATCAATAATGTTATTGTCTGTTATTATTGTTTCTAAGTTGTCAATAATAAGTAAGCATTTGTTTGAAGAAAAAAGACTATATAAGTAATTCGAATAGTATTCTGAAGGTACACCAGCTTTTTTGAACTTATTTACAACATCTGGTTCAATAATTTTTAGTATATCTACTATTAACTTTTCATTATTTTCAATATCAGCTATTATGGGGACAATTCCATCCTCAGTCAGTTTATCCTTCTTTGCGCTAAACCATATTATCGCATCGAAAGGATTATTCAAATCAAACAAAAATGAATATCCAATCTTCAATGCAATTGAAGTTTTTCCTATGCCTCCAGCACCAGTTATAGTAATTATTCGATCTTGTTCGGATGTAATCATTTTTTTTAAGGCTTTAATTTCCTTTTCTCTGCCAACAAATCCACCTACTAGATCATAATCTTCCGATGGTAAATTATTCTGACATTCAAACCTTTCAAAGAAGACGTCTGGTATTTCTGTTATACTTTTATATTCCTCATTTTCAACATATGCTATTATGCTTTTTGCTCTTTCACCTTGACAAAGTAATTTTACATTTTCTATGAGATTAATTAAATCGACGTCACTAAATGTTGATTTTACATGCGCAATTTTTCTCCTATATATATTAAGTTCATCCATTAATTCGATAAAACGATCATTACTCAGGTCTCCTAGAAATGATTTACTTAACTTATAATTATTTTTTTCAGTAATAATATTCTTTAAATGCGAAAAATTAAGGTCTTCTAAAAAATCATCAAGACTGGAAGTTTCAATAACACCCTTATAGTTTTTTAAGTCTTGAATAACTCCCTGTGGAATATGGTTTATCCATTCAGAACCGTAATTTGAGAGAAGTAGCTCTCCTATATAATTTCTCATAGAAAGTTCAAAAGTATTGCAAAGTATGTCATACCCATAGTTACGTTTTGTTTTTAGGTTTGTCTCTGTCATATGAACCATCGGTTTTATTTAAAATCCTACTTACATATTTATTGGCGACCAAATCTAAATCAAAACATTGCTAAGCACTAAAATTTATGCCCATTTTTGTGTAATATATTCAATTTTCTTCTCTATTTGTTGGATTCTCAAGTTAACACATTCAATTCTCTCTTCATTTACAATAAAAATTTTATTAATCTCCAGCTTGGATAATTCATCTTCAAGCCTTAACATTAATTCATTATCTAAATCTCCAAGGCATGAATAGTCAGATTGTGAAAATATATCTTCAATTTTTTTGTAATATGAGAAGTCTTCTACTATTCTTCTTAAAAACTTTTCATCTTCGATTATCGCTTTAAGAATTGAATTATGACTCGGGGGCTTTATTTCAAAATTTTCTACAAACTTTTCGGTTATGTCACAAAAATCAGTGTAATTTTCAATTCTTATACCTGTAGAACTTTTTCCCATAATCATGTTTTTAAACATTTTAGCTAAACGACTGGAGAATGCATAGTTAACATTTGGAGACAGCTTAACTGAGTTTTTATAAAAGATGCCAGCAGTATGTATCGGGTTTTCTGAATCAAACGAGAATCGTAACCCACGCAAAAAGATTTTATAAAAATCTTTTTGGCTCTCTTCGACGTTGTAAAAGTACTTACTCAATATATCAACTATTTCATTTTCGTTTAATTCCTTATACATTAATTCACTAGTTATTGGTTTCACTTTCTCTTTGAGATATATATTTTTTTCATTCATGTTATCATCTAGAGTTAGTGCCATAAAAAATTGAGTATCATATAAAATATCTTAGCATAATATTAAAATCTTTCCTAAATATTAAAAACAGTTTTTTTATATATCTTGCTATATAACTATGAGCTCAGCATATATTGTGACTATTATGTTCAGTTAATACTAGTCGAAACCTATTGAAGCAGCCCTCCCAAAGGAAAAGATCACTTTTGTCAAAAAGGCCCTGCGAAGGGCTCCTTATAAACTCCTTTAAATTCAGAAAATTCGCGGGTTTTCAGTTTTTTAATATTTACAACCGTATTCGGGGAAGATCCCAGTGTCCGCTGGCAGGAGAAATATATTTCAATTGAATTGAATGTGATGAGAAGTTCACTTTCAATCAGAAATTCTCCCCAAAAGGAAAAGATCACTTTTATTAAAAAGGCCCTGCGAAGGGCTCCTTTTAAATTCACAAAATGTCACTGATTTTCGATATCTAATGCATTGATAGAAATATCATAATTTGGCACAGTAATCAAAAATAACACACTTGTTATTGCATTTCTTGTTTTTCATTTTCGAGCATTTGTCAAAGAAGTCAAAGAGTGGTAAGTCGTAATGTAATCCAAAGTATTTGTAAATAATTTTGCTGTTATAAATAACGGAACTATAATCATAATCTAGGCTGGGATTATAGCCAATAGTCTTCATTATCTGTTTTACTTTTGTATCTGGAACGCAACAATATTCTCCACTGATGTCAATTCTGTTTTGACATTTTAGTTCCCTTAATATTAGGGGAACTTTGACTCTAAGAATAGGGTATTTAGCAATCTTATTGCTCTTTCTTTTTACTTCAATCACCAACCTAGGATTATCAAATCTTGGAAAAATATTGTGATCCAGCTTAGGAGGAATCTCGCCTTCTATTATTTTATCAATCTGGAGAGTTTCTTTTAAGAAATTATATTCTCTAGCTACGATGTGTAGCCTTTCAAAAACACCGTATTTGCCACCTTTTATGTATAAATTCCCTCTATCGCTTAAAAAGGTAGATCTGAAGTTATTCATTTCTCGAACAAGGTCATTTTTATCCAAAGATTCTATAAATCTTTGAGAACTCCATTTATCTATATCCAGTAAGTTCTTTTTGTATAATACAGCAACAAGCCCAACTGTATTTTCCCATTTATAATTGGGCATATTCCAAGCAGTTGCCAGGAAAATTAGTGCAATGATGTCTTTTTCCTTGCTGAAATCAAAATTAAAGTTCTCTTCGTCATCTTTGTCAAACCTCAGCGGATACTCTTCAAACCACCCTCTATAGCTATCAGAATTTGGATATGTTTTATTAATAATCAGCTTTGAAATTATCTTTAAATTGTCTTCATTGTTAAATGGCAAAAATTAGTCCTCCGAGAACTTTCACAGAATTCGTAATTGTAAATAATTAGTAACAGTCTGAGATAAATACCTTCTCTATATTTGACCTTTCAATTCTTTACAAACATATTCGGGGAAGATTCCAGTGTCTGCTGGCTGGAAAAATATATTTTAACTGAGTTGAACGTGAAGAAGGGTTCACTTAAATCAGAAACTTCCCTAAAAGGAAAAGATCACTTTTATCAAAAAGGCCCTGCGAAGGGCTCCTTCTAAACTCCATTTAAATCTGAAAAACCTCTATTTTTCACTCTCACTTTGATTTTACAACCTTGTTTGGGGAAGATTCTAGTGTCCGCTGACAGGAGAAATATATTTTAAGTGAATTAAACGTGAAGAAGGGTCCACTTCAATCAGAAAATCCCCACAAAGGAAAAGATTACTTTTATCAAAAGGCCCTGCGAAGGGCTCCTTCTAAACTTTTTGGAATCTTCAAAGTTCACGAGCTTTCGATTTCACTTTGATTTTACAAACGTGTTTGGGGGAAGATTCCAGTGTCCGCCGGCCGGAGAAATATATTTTGAGTGAATTAAAAGTTAAGAGGAGTTCACTTTAATCAAAAAATCTCCCCTCAAAAGGGAAAGATCACTTTTAGCAAAAAGGCCCTGCGAAGGGCTCCTTCTAAACTCCTTTAAATCCAGAAAACTCGCGGTTTTTCAATCTCACTTTAATTTTTCAACCATGTTTGGGGAAGATTGAGCAGTCCGCCGGCCGGAGAAATATATTTTAACTGAATTGAATGTGATGAGAAGTTCACTTTCAATCAGAAATTCTCCCCAAAAGGAAAAGATCACTTTTATTAAAAAGGCCCTGCGAAGGGCTCCTTATAAACTCCTTTGGAATCTGTAAATAATCGTGGGTTTTTAGTCCTCTTTTCTTTAACAAACGTGTTTGGGGAAGATTCCAGCAGTCCGCCGGCCGAAGAAATATATTAAAACTGAAATGAACGTGAAGAGAATTTCACTTTCAATCACAAAATCCCCAAAAAGGAAAAGATCACTTTTATCAAAAAGGCCCTGCGTAGAGCTTCTTCCAAACTTTTTTTAATTTGGAAAACTCGTGGGTTTTCAATTTCAATTATCTCACAACCATATTGGGGGGATTGAAGTAAACTGCCGGCAGAAAAAATATATTTCAAATGAATTGTGCATGCAAAGAAAAATTATATTATGAACATAAAAATTTATTTTCAGTCCACTAGCTTCAAAAAATTAAAAACATGGAGAAATAAATTGTGTTAATCACTTCTCCACTTCATCCAGACACTGTTGAAAATACTGATTTACTATCTGAATATACATATCTTTTGGAAGAAGTTCACGACTTACAATATCAAGGGTTTCCTGTGATATTTTTTGTTCCTTTGCGAGCTGGCGGCCTGCTTCTTTTGCTGCCTCAAAAATATCACCTATCGGCGCGCCCATTTCTAGCATCCCAGCTATTGCTTCACCGTGAGGGCGCAAAAGTGCCCCTGAAAATTCAGCGGATAAATTTTTGCAAATAGCTTTCATATGTACAATTAAGGGATCAAAATTGTCCTTCTCCCAGAAGCCACAGTTGGAAACAAGTACAAGCTTGCGGGCTTTTGCTTCTCCACGTCCAGGATGCCTGCAGTGATCATCTCGTAGCTCGAAGAATGGCTGTACGAGAGGAATAATACGGTCCATCAGGTTCTTCATCGGACCTGTGACTCCATCTACATAAACCGGCGTAGCAAATACTATAACGTCAGCCGCATCGATCCTTGGATATAATAAGTTCATATCGTCATTATGCAGACATTTTCCTGGCGTTTTTAGCCAGCAGTTGAACTCTCCTGTGCACGGATGAATATTAAGTTTCCTTGTATAGAATAGTTCTACGTCTGCTCCTTCTTCTTTCATTCCTTCAAGAAAGGGATTTAATATCAAAGCCGTGTTGCCTTTATCCATCCTTGGACTAGAATTTATTGCCAGAACTTTCATGTATGATTCTCTCCAATATATCTCAACCACTTTTAGCAAAGAACAGTCAATGTTTCATCGCGTCAAAAAGCAGTCTTATTACGCTTATTTTTTATAGATTACATTTTCGGACTTTACAAAAATAAAAAAGCTCCACTAAAAAAATGTACAGTAGATCAGAAATTGCATACTTGCATAAAAATGTATTTGAGAAATTATCACACGATATATGGAGGTAAAGAGGGATCTTATTTTTTCGCTGTTTATGGGTGAAAGGACTTGATACTGGATATATTCCGTGAAAATAAAATATTTGAAAAACATCGCTTGAATCAAAAATTCCTCCAAAGGAAAAGAGTGCTTAATCTAAAGAAGCCCTGCAAAGCGCCCCTTCTAAAGCTGCAGAAATAGCGGTTTTTCAATTTCGCTTTTCTTAACTTTATCTTAACAAACGTATTCGAGGGAAACTCAAGCAGACCGCCTGTCCGTCGGCAGGAGAAATATATTAAAACTGAAATGAACGTGAAGAAAGGTTCACTTCAATCACAAAATCCCCACAAAGGAAAAGATTACTTTTATCAAAAAGGCCCTGCGAAGGGCTCCTTAGAAACTCTTTTAAATTCAGAAAACTCACAGGTTTTCAGTTTTTCAATATCTACAAATGTACTCGGGGTAGATTCCCGCAGTCCGCCGGCCGGAGAAATATATTAAAACTGAGTTGAACGTGAAGAAGGGTCCACTTCAATCACAAAATCCCCAAAAAGGAAAAGATCACTTTGAGCAAAAAGGCCCTGCGAAGGGCTCCTTATAAACTTCATTTGAATCTACAAAAATCCGGTTTTCAACTCTCTTTCCTTAACAAACGTATTTGGGGAAGATTGAGCAGTCAGCTGGCAGGAGAAATATATTAAAACTGAGTTGAACGTGAAGAAGGGTTCACTTAAATCAGAATAATCCCCAAAAGGAAAAGATCACTTTTAGCAAAAAGGCCCTGCGAAGGGCTCCTTATAAATCTGGTTCTTTTAACTCTGAAAAACCTCTATTTTTCACTCTCACTTTGATTTTACAACCTTGTTCGGGGAAGATTCTAGTGTCCGCTGACAGGAGAAATATATTTTAAGTGAATTAAACGTGAAGAAGGGTCCACTTCAATCAGAAAATCCCTACAAAGGAAAAGAACACTTTTGTCAAAAAGGCCCTATAAAGGGCTCCATATAAATCTGCAAAAATCACAGTTTTTCAATTTATCTGGTCTCTTCAAAAGAATTCGGGGAAGATTTCAGCAGACCGCCAGCAGGAAAAAAATTTTCGAGCTAACCAAAAGCCGGTTTACTTTGAACCTCAAGGTATCACAGATTTTTTTTTACAATAGGAAGTCAAGTGATTCTCCTTTATATACTTCGTAATCCTTTTTCCCCTTAATCCAATGGTAAATAATGTGCAAAGTTTCTAGTGTCAACAGTGCTAAAGCCATATAAATAAGTAAGTTCTCCCATTTACCACGTCGAGTTAAAACAGCGATGTTTTCATTCTTTTTTCTAAGCTTCCAACCATCAAGAACTTTGTATTCTATTTCTTGCTGCAATTTGTCTTTTGGAACGCGCATTACAATAACATTTGCCATGAATTCCATTCCTTTTCTTGAATTAAAACAATAGGATAGGTTAGTAACATTTATTGTGGAATGCTTGAAAATAGGGTTCCGTTACAAAAATAATATTTCTGCAATTTGAGATTATAATTTTCACCTTCATGTGTCATTTTCTTTCTAATTAAAACGATTAACTTTCCTATTTGTGATATTTTCCACTTGTTTTGAAAAATAGCCAGATTTTTTGCAACAGAGCTATTTTTTACAACGGAACCGTCAACTGCTCTGTAAAGATAATTCCATTTACCTTTTACTATTATATAAGTTTCATCAACTCTCCATGAATCATTCATTGGTCTTAAATGCCTTCTTATCTTCTTTTCTATTTAAGGAGAATATTGATGTACCCATCTCATGAGTGTTGTATGGTCGACTTTTATTCTCATTTCTGTCATCATTTCCTTCAAATTTTAATAGCTTAATGCATACTTTAAAGTACAATCTTACGTTTAATAAGAATCTCTCCCTCATAATGCTTCCATTTAAAGGAATTTACTGGCATATCATATACTCTTAAATTTCTACTTATTTCAATGAATCCATTTCATAATTTTTGCAACGGAACCTTTCCGACACTGTCAGTCTGTCATTTTTCTGAGCACGGCCATTCCAAAGTGTATGGTAATAGGCAGTTATGACCGACAACCGCCACATCAATACAAAAAATAGTAAGAAAAGCATATATACTATTTTTAGTGTCTAATGATGTCGGTTTTAAGCCTAGGAAAGTAACAATAAAAAAATGAGTTTAGTAAAATTTAGAATATTATTCTTCTTTTCTGACCTTACAAATTACATCCAGAATGCCATTCTTACATTCAAGTTTTGTTTTACTGAGATCTTTTATATATTTCAACTTTTGAAAAATCAGCGTTATTAAATTGTGAAACACAAAGGATGAAGAAAATAATGCAGATTGCTAAGATAATTAATAATCCGATATAGGGCATAATTATAAAACCGTGTATATCAAATGCGACTCCCGCTTTCACAAGTTCAGCTGAAGATAAACCTTCCATCTTTAACGTGATATACCTAAAAATGGATGTAGTATAGGTTAAGGGATTAATATATACAATTGGACGTAAAAAACTCGGCATTACCGTGGTAGGAATATATGCACCCGAGAGAAAAGTCAAAGGCATTGCAACTATACTTATCATAATTTGGAAAGTCGTTGAACTTTTTGTCAGAGTTGCTAGATATAATCCTATAGAGCTGAAGGTAATGCCTACCAGAATCATTACTCCAAGCATTTCCATAAAATGGAGTAAATCTATATTCAATCCCATGAACAATCCTATTATTATTATTATCAGTCCTTGGAGCAAAGCTACAACAGAGGATGAAAAAATTTGTCCGATAGATATTTCCCATCTGGAAATCGGAGAAACAAGAATCTCTTTCATAAATCCACTGGATATATCTTCAAGGATGTTCATTGAATTGTTCAATGCAGACTGGAATACAGTCATGATGATAATACCTGAAATAAGGTAATTCATTGGCTGTTCTAGGCCTATGGCTGTAGACTTCATTACAAAAGAAAATATGAACAGAAAGATAACTGACATAAATATTGTAAAGAAAAGTCTCATCTTATCTCTTGTAAAATTCGTTAAATTCCTGACTAAAATTGCTTTTATCGCACGCATTATCCCCGAATCTCCTTTCCCGTAATAACCAAAAATACATCATTCAACGTTCCTTTATTGATTTCTACGTCCAATATGGAGGCTTTAAATTTAGAAATTATTTCCAATGACTCATTTAATTCTGATGAATATACTGTAAACAGATCATCCTCGAATTTATATTTGGCAGAATAATCCTTTAGATGTTGTGCTAATCTCTCATTTTCACAAGTTTTAATTTTTAGTACAGTTGAAGTATATTGCTTTTTGAGATTATAGGGAGTATCAAAGGCCACTATTTTTCCGTGGTCTATAATTGCTACCTTGCTGCATATTTCAGCCTCATCCATATAATGAGTCGTAAGGAAAATGGTAATATTCTTCTGTTTTTGAAGCTTATTGATATAATCCCAGATGTTTACTCTGGTTTGAGGGTCAAGACCAGTAGTTGGCTCGTCCAAGAATAGAACTTTTGGATAATGCACTAATCCTCTTGCAATTTCCACTCTTCTTTTCATACCACCTGAAAGACTATTCACAGGGGCTTTTCTCCATTTCTGAAGGTCTACAAGCTCAAGTACAAAAGCTATTCTCTCCCTGACCTCATTTTTGGGTACGTTGTAGAAATCGCAGTGAAGCTTCAAATTTTCCTCAACCGTTAATTTGCCATCAAGAGTGGATTCCTGGAACACGATTCCGATATCATTTCTTACTTCTGATTTTTGTTCAGTTACATCGTGTCCATTAATTTTTAGGTTTCCTTCGGTTTTATCAACAATTGTGCAGAGGGTATTTATGGTTGTACTTTTTCCTGCTCCGTTAGGGCCAAGAAAGCCAAAAACCGTTCCTTTTTCTACATTAAAGGAAATATTATCTACAGCTACAAAACTGTCATACCTTTTTGTAAAATTTTTTACTTCTATAATATTAGATATAAATATGCCCCCTTCCTTCAATTAGGGTCTACAAAACGCTATCTATCATAAATCTAATCTTCAGAATAACCATGTTTCAATTTTAGTTCAGATCGTATAGACTGTTCGGATAAGAAACCTGTTAACCTAAAATGGCTACTTTACTTTTTACGCATTTTTATTTATTTAAAAAACTCATATAAAATATATTAAAAATAATATATTTTTATAGGTCGTATACTAGCCGATGACAAATATGTCTTTCTTTAAAACGTTGATCTCTGTCCATCTACTGTATAAAGTCTCTTTTTTGTAAAAATTTTTAAGAAAAAAAATTATTTGTGAAAGTTAAAATATTATTTGTTAGGTTTTAACTAAAATAACTAAAGGCACAATTAACGCCCCTCTTTTCTATCGCCATTATCTTCCCTGCCACCCACCCATGAGGAAATCTGCCTATAAATAAACCAGAGAAATCGTCTTGCTTTCCTTGGAGATAATGTTCCATAAACCTCTCCATCATCTGCTTGCGCAAATCATTATCATCACCCGGTAATTGATCTTCAAGGCATTCAATTATGCGCTGCAAATATTCAGAGAGTTTAGCAAGTTCTTCATCACTTAGACAGTTAAACATTTTATCCAGATCAAGCGGCATGTCATCCATCTCGCCGGCAACGGCGGCACTCTCTTCGGTGAGTTTTATATTGAAGCTGCGACGATCTTCCTCTATCGGTTCACGCTTGATATAGCCTTTCTTTTCCAGTTTATTAAGGAGTTCCGCCAAACCTTGCTTGCTCATATCCAGCAGGTAAGTTAATTCCTTCTGGCTTATTTCCGGCTTCAACTTTAGAATAGAGAGCATACGCCCTTGTCCTCTGTGCGGGTTGCCCAACGGTCCAAATTCCATGAAATGTTGCGTATGGTAGCGATGCAGCAATCCTTGCAAGCGTATAAACTGTTCTAATATCTCATTTTTTATTTCACTCATAGAAATCTTTCCTTTTTATTTAGTAGAACTTTTCAAGGCAATATTATCCAGTGCTTGATAGTAAAGTACTTGATAGTAAAGTGCTTGATAGTATGGTACTTGACTATACTATTTAATTCTTTCTCATGGATACTGTGTAGGGGTCCTTGCAAAAAATCCTATAAAATTTGAGTAAAACTTAGTTTCACAGCATAAAACATGAGAAGAGGAATATTTCTCAGATAAGCTTTCTCCAAACTTCCTAACAATGCTTTATTATTTAAACGAAGGTATCATTTTCCCTGTTTTCAAAAAATTACATTAGGCAACTTAGATACTCAACCTTCTAAAAGAACTTGGTGTTCTTATCAGATTATGTTTTTCTATCTTAAAAGATGTAACCTCAAAAACATCCAAATTTTAGAAAAACATTTGATTTGAATATTATTACAACTATATTAAAATCATATTATAGTTCCTTACTCACCAAACTACACTTTTTATTTGCGGATTGAACATTTCCGTCCATTTCTTTGCAAACGATAATGACTTTTCCACTTTCACAAATTCATTTTTAATAATGTTTCTTAGATGTTCTTTAGATTGAATGAATCTGACAGATACTTCTCTTTTAATTGTTTTCCACACAAATTATACAGGATTTAGAAAAGTAAAAATATTACTATTCAGGTACCCTAAAATGAGTCAACTAACTCTGATTTTGGTCATAGGGATCTGTCTAATAAGGGATTCATAGCAAAACTATGGCATCATTTTGCTTCAGTATACAAAATAGACTGAAATATATTGTAACCTGCTTTCGGCAGGTCGACATTATATATTAGAATATTTTTCATGATATCGTTTTAGATATTAACTCACTTATTCATAAGTTTGAAGCTGGTTAACTTGTGGCTTAACTCTCACGACATATATAAACACTGAATCGTTTTTTCGTTAAAGTTTGGTATGAGAGATTAATAGCTGGTCATATGTAAACCTTATAACTCCACACAATTATGGGGCATTATTTCAAAATCGCCGTCAGCAAAAATTATTAAAAATTAAGTGTCGACCTGCCGAATATAGGATGTATGATCTCTCCTCACAAAAGGAAACTCAGATTACTGCAAATAACTCAGATGATCGTTATCCCGTAATCTATAATGATAAGATAGTATGGACAGTATGGACAAATGATCAAGATGGCTATCTAGAGCGACCTGCGTAGTGTATGTGGGTTTTGACGCTAAGAAGACCGTTGGTAAGATCACAACCGTTGTCGAACAGTTAAAAAACAAATCTACTCTTTTTTCCAACCTAACTGAAGGAAAGGTCTACAAATACTTCATTGTGTGGGTAGGAAACAGCGAGTTTGCAAGTTCAGATAATATAGAAAATTCTACTATCTGTTTCAAGATTGAAAAGTCTTGGTTACAGGACAAAAGTATAGATCAGGATTCGGTCACACTGAACAGGTACATTAACAAAAAATGGGGACAGCTACCAGTAAAGTTATTAAAAGAAGATAGTAAATTTTGTACTTTACAGCTGACGTTCCAGGATATTCTTTCTTTGCAGTAACAGAAAATTCGTATTCTTTTCCGGCAGAAACCTTAACTGTAACATATCCTGAAAACGATTCCGACAGCTCTAGAGATATCACAGAAATTACAGGATTAGAAGTTGATTATAAGATAGACAAGGAAAATGAAGACACAATTGTGCCCGGCTTTGAAATAATTTATGGAATAGCCTGCATGTTTGGAGTGTCCGTATACAGAAGAAAATATAGTTGAGTTGATTACAAAAGAAGTTCACTTTCAATCAGAAAACCCTCCCCAAAGGGATAGATCACTTCAAGTAAAAAAGGCCCTGCGTAGGGCTCTTTACAAAATCTTTTAAATTTAGAAAACTCGCGGGTTTTCAATCTCACTTTAATTTTACAACCATGTTTGGGGAAGATTGAGCAGTCCGCCGGCCTGAGAAATATATTAAAACTGAAATGAACGTGAAGAAAAATATCACTTCAATCAGAAATTACTCCCCAAAAAGGTAAAGATCACTTTTAGCAAAAAGGCCCTGCGAAGGGCTCCTTATAAACTCTATTAAATTCAGAAAACTCACAGGTTTTCAGTTTTTCAATATCTACAAACGTATTCGGGGAAGATTTTCTAGTGTCCGCTGGCTGGAGAAATATATTTTAACTGAATTGAACGTGGAGAAAGGCTCACCGCAATAAAAAATTTCTCCCACAAAGGAAAAGATCACTTTTAGCAAAAAGGACCTGCGAAGGGCACCTTATATCAACCGCAATAAAAAATTTCTCCCACAAAGGAAAAGATCACTTTTAGCAAAAATGCCCTGCGAAGGGCCCCTTATATCCCCTCTTTTGGAATCTTCAAAGTTCACAAGCTTTCGATTTCATTTTGATTTTACAAACGTTTTCGGGGAAGATTCTAGTAGACCTCCGGCCGGAAAAATATATTTTAAGTGAATTAAAAGTTAAGAGAAGCTTACTTAAATTGGGAAGTTCTCCCCCAAAGGAAAAGATCACTTTTAGCAAAAAGGTCCTGCGTAGGGCTCCTTATAAATATGCAATTTAACTGAATTAATAGTCTCCTAAGGTTTCAAGTTCATATATTTTATAGCGATGTTTTTATTCAAGGAAAGAGAATTAAGAGTATGGACTTCACAGGGACATGGAACATTTATGAGATGGAATTATGGGATGATGACTATCTTAATATGGAAGTTCAGGCTTGCATTGTGATAGAGCCAGACAATATGGGACATTTTCAATTTGGTTTAGTTTATGGTGATATAGACGGAAAGATCGTTGATTATGTTGATGGTAAAAGGTTTGAGTTCACTTGGGAAGGAAATGAAGAATGCGACCATGTCTTTGGTAGTGGTTGGGTCAAAATAAAAGAAAAAGACTTACTGGAAGGAGAGTTCAGGTTTCATCTCGGAGACAGTTCTACATTTCTAGCACGGAGAGCAAAGTAATAAAATCAAGTTTTTCAGCTATCTTTTGTAACAAACGTATTCAGGGAAGATTCAAGCAGACAGCCGGCCTGAGAAATATATTAAAACTGAATTGGAAATGAAGAAAAGTTCACTTAAATTGGAAAGTTCTCCCCAAAAGGGAAAGATAACTTTTAGCAAAAAGGCCCTGCGAAGGGCTCCTTATAAACTCTTTGGAATCTTCAAAATTCACGAGCTTTTGATTTCCCTTTGATTTTACAAACGTGTTTGGGGAAGATTCCAGTATCAGCCGGCAGGAAAAATATATTTTAACTGAATTGGTAAAATGAGTGAAGCTGCCCATAAAGACTATCAAAAGAAGATAAATCAGACCTGAACCTTTCTAAATGGATTTCTGACGTACGTTAATGAAAGTAATGAGAATCAGGGATTTGAACTCAGCAGTTTCTTCACCTCACGGAGAATGTCTTCTATAAATACTTCGGGAGATTCTTTGGGTTCTGCTTCAGTTCCATAATGGACATGATATGGGAATGTTTTTAGGTCTTTCCAGTGTGGAGAATTATCCCAACGCTTAATCATTGCATCCCCTTTTTGCAGGTGGTAGGAATATCGTCTGAAATCGGGGCCCACACTCTCGTTAATCTGCAATATGTAGCCATCTTTTAGAGTTGCTCTTGCTTGTAAAGCCTGGACAGGAGGTTCAACTATTGCTTTGAGAACTTTTAATTCAAGTACAATCTCACTGGATGAAAGAGCAGCAACGGTTCTGCTTATTGTCATAAGAACTTTTCCCAATATCGTGATGCTGTGACATAGCTTTCCCAGATTATGAAATCATCCCACTCTTCAAAGTCTTCTTCTCCTACTCTCGATTGGATTCTTTTTTCAAAAGCAGAAAAGTCCGTATCGTACTTCTTCTCCATTTCAGCTACCTTTTTACCATAGTAATCTATCTTTTGTTCAGCCTGGTCATGCACAAGTCGCTTTAATGCCTCTTGTTCGTCTTTATAAAGGCCTACTTTCACCATGTCACTTATAGGTTCAAAGGTTTTTCGAGGAATTTTTACGTATTCGATGGCTTCTCCCAATAGTATCACCTAACTAGCATTTTGTTTCTTCAATCTTAAATGTATTTGTATACTCATAGAATCTATCTTTTCCACTATATTTGCAAAAATTGTTTTGAGAAATTAAAGCAGACCCTCAGCAGGAAAAATATGTTAAAACTGAAGTGAACTTGAAGAAAAATGTCACTTCAATTAGGAATGTCACTTCAATCAGAAATATCTCCCCACAAGGGAAAGATCGCTTTTAGCAAAAAGGCCCTGCGAAGGGCTCCTTATAAACTTCATTTGAGTCTACAAAAATCTGGTTTTCAACTCTCTTTCCTTAACAAATGTATTCGGGGAAGATTTCAGCAGATCGCCGGCTGGAAAAATATATTATAACTGAATTAAAACAAGAATGAGTTGTTTTTTTGTATTTAAGACCTCTATTCTGATATATCTACTAATATTAGAACACACACGAAAACAAGTGGTTGAACTCATAAAATTTTACTTCAAAAGAACTTCGAATTCTTCCACTGTCAGTCCTGAAGCTTTTACCAAATTTCTTAAAAGGCCCGGTTTCAGTTCTTTGTGCTTCGGAACAGTCAGCGTAACTTTTGAGCCTTCTTTTCTCAGGACAACATGACTTCCCACCTGCCGGGGAGGGAGCCAAACAGCTTTAGAAAAAGCCTTAATTGCCTGCATTCCGGAAATTACAGGAAGCCCGGACATTAAGCAACCACGTCAACCACTCTGCAGGAAGGTTTCCCAATACATTCCTGTAGTTCGTCTTCTGCCAGAGATTCCAAACAAGCCTGAATCGCTTCTTTTATATTTTCAATAGCTTCTTCTATCGTATCTCCCTGCGAAAAACAGCCTGTTAGGGCAGGGCAACTGGCAATAAATCCTCCCACTTCTTCATCTTGTCAAGGCCGGTGAATAATTCCTCATTTTAGCCGGATTAAAATTCCTCAATACC
>NZ_LMVP01000234.1 GCF_002287235.1 Methanosarcina spelaei | reverse complement strand
GAAGACATTAAGGCCAATAGTTCCTTATCATAAAGAAAAGCTGAAAGCTTTTCTGGACAGTTACTGGAACTTTTATGGTGAGCTTTCTAAGTTTAGAATAAAACCAGATTCAGAGGTAGCGGAGCAATTATCCGTTAAGTTTGATCAGTTGTTTTCTACCAAAACAGGATATGAAAAGCTGGATGAAAGAATCGCTAAGACAAAAGAGAACAAAGAATACCTGTTAAAGGTGCTGAGTTTGCCAGAGATTCCGCTGCATAACAATGCAGCGGAACTGGCAGCAAGAGCAAAGGTCAGAAAAAGAGATGTCAGCCTTCAAACTATAACAGAGGAAGGAACAAAGGCAAACGACACATTTATGACGATTGTTCAGACAGCAAAGAAACTGGATGTAAGTGCATATCAGTACATATGTGATAGAGTCAGCAGTATATTTGAGATGCCATCTTTAGCTCAACTAATCAGAGAAAGAAGTTCAGTGAGTGGAAAGTGAGAGATTTCCACTCAATTTGAAGAGGATACGTTGCGTCTTCCAATAACAGTAAGAATTGCCTGAATATCCAAAGATACCTTCTCTTGGATTTCAGCCATTTCAATGGGCGAGTTTTTCCTAACGTAAGCTGTTAGAATTTCCATTATTGGCCAGTGATCTTTCTCAGATTCATTTGCAATTCTTTCAAGGGCATATATTCCACCTAACCGAATCTCTATTGCTGGATTTCCTAATTGATCAATAGCTCCTAGTTGATCAACAGCCCTAGTAAAACGTTCAGTAATCTGGCCTTCCTGAGAGACTTTTAGATTCCCCTGATCAGTTTTCATGTTAGAATCGAGAGTGGCTAAAGCAACTTCTAACTTTTTCTGAGACGTTTCCTGGTCAGATTTGAGAGTTGCTTGAGCAACTTCTAAATTTTTCCAAGCAAAATAAATTCCAACCAGAACTGCACCACCACCGAGTATTTGAGCTAAAGTAGCACGATACTGATTTTCAAGGGTGGCATTAACTGTGGCGTTATTTATTCCAAAATGAGATACTTGAAATGGTGGATAGCAATATAGTAAACCTGTTGAGAATATAACATAAAGACCGATCCATATTTTTGGATCTAGTTTTATACATTTTTTGTGCATTTCCCTTAAAGCCATACTTCTTTCCTTTAACACGAATGTTTATCTGTCCTTAATCAACTGTGAACTAAAATAAACATTGCTATTTATACACAAAGTATGAACAGCTAGAAAATTTAAATGAAAAATGCACAAACAGGCAGTACACATTCAAAGTTTAATCTCGGAAAACAGTAGATTTAAAATAAATTTGCTGCCAAAGACACGGAAAATAAAAAATTGTGGAAATTCTGGCAAATCACAAATAATAAAGAAGAGGGAAGAAAGGAATGAATTAGCTTCAACAATCCACACTTTCAGATTTTACATAGGCTCCACATTTATCTACATAGGGACATGTCGATTTATCTTCTTTTTCGAACCACTCCCGAGATTTACATCTTCCACTATGGAAATTCAATGCTTCAAACGGTGAAACAAATCTCTGATAAAAACGTCCATTAAAAACCCCACAAACTTGCACAGTTTCTTTATCTTCTAAAGTCTGATTTAAAGCATGATAAACAGACCCTAGAAACATGTTTACTTTCACCTCATAATCAGAAAGCATTTTGAAAACATCATCAGTTACAAGTACATTTCCCAGATCATTTCCAAGACGATCATGGTAATAAGATATTTTTGGCTCATGTTCTCCGTTTTTTCTTCCTTCCAGGTCACTGCAAGATCCAATATTAAAATGATTAAGCGAGTCTCTTATTTTTTTCAACCTAGGAAACCAATCGTTTTGCCCATCTTCTAAAGCTTTGCGAATTTCTAATGGCACCCTTTCATCTATAATCTGTTTCCCAGCATTCTTAAATCAAAGTTGCGCTGGCGCACCCCGCTGCAAGCAACGGGGTATGTCCGCGCCA
>NZ_LMVP01000233.1 GCF_002287235.1 Methanosarcina spelaei | reverse complement strand
AGGTAAATCGATGGGGAGAATACATGAGGAAGAGATTTTTTAGCGAAGTACTGAACTTCAAATTTTCATTGGGAATTGATCTATAGTTATATCCTTTAAATAATCATTTGGCAACAAAAACCCTTGATGTTATATTTGAATCATTCCTTAGCTTCAAAGCATGTTTTAAGGTCGAAAGTTTCAAAGCTACGTTGAACCCGGTAGTTTTTCAAATCGTCTATAAAATTTACTCCATATTTTTTACACAGGTTTTATTGCAAAACCTATGCATTTTCCCAGTTTTAGCCTCAATTTTAGCTCAAAATCAGAGTGAAAACGGCAAAAATATATAGGTTTTGTTTAAATCTATCTATCATACAGAATAATTACCAGAATCTTCACCAGGGTTTTTTGGATCCAGGGGTTTCAAATTGCTTTCTTCTATTTTCTATTATATTTATCAAGGGATACGATGAATCAGTACCAAAACCTAGTGATGAATTTAAAGTTCAAAATCACTAGGTTTTGTAATTAGTCATAATCCTTGTGACATAACTTAAAAATTGAAGTCTTTAGATGTCGAATATTGATTTTGATGATAACTGGACTCTTCTTGCTAACTCAGGTCTTCAATTAAAAAATACGAAAATCACTGGATTTTGGAACAGAGTCGATACGATGCTTGATTTATTATAGTTGTTTATCATATATTGTGTTATGGAGAAGTATAGAGCAACAATTTTGTTTAAGGTATCATGGACATGAACGAAGAAACACCAAACGAAATTGATTTAAGAATGTCTAAATTAAAAGAAATTTCATCTAAATCAAATAAAAAGTTTTTAATACTGCCTGGTTCAAATGCTATTGAATACAGCAGTAATATAAAGGGGTTCATAATACGCAGGTTAGGACGAATTGTATCAATTTCAAATGATGATATGAATTCTCTTATCAAAATGACAGACGATGACATGGGATCTTATATTACGAAAAGATTCCAAGGAGATGAAAAAAAACAGGAAATTTTAAAAGAGTTCGTAAAAATAGTATTGATGGAAAGGTGACACCATGAATTATAGATATTATTAGCCCGAGAGTATATGAATCAACTGTATATTGATTATCACCAATTGATTTTTTCTTTTCTTTGTATCTTTTTCCAATCATATAAACCCTCTGATCATCTATAACGTTTCTTTTTAACAACTGATTAAAATCATCTATATAATGACATTAGAACGAGAATCGAAATCTTTTTTCTTTTGTTGTAAATTCAACTCTCAATTTCTGAATATTTCCCCGATTTTCTACTCTATTCTCAAACCTAGTGATTTTTGCATTTTTTTGATTAAAAATCTGAATTCGCAAGAAGAATCCAGTTTTCATCAAAATCAATATTCGACATCTAAAGACTTCAACCTCTAAGTTGTATCTCAAGGATTATAACCAATTACAAAATCCAGTGATTTTTGATTTTATGTTCATCACCGAATTTTGGTACTGAATCTCTCATATTAATATTTTAGTAAATACGTGTATACATATAATATAAGTTCTATATGTACGATTGTTAAAAGATATACTGGTTTAGTGTTTTCTATTTTTCGAGTGATTAAGCTACTGAAAAATGACATAAGGAGTATTTATGGAGTTTATAGATTCTTCGATAACATTTAAACAAAAAAATTTAGTAATAAAGTCTCTTAATTATATGGAGAGGCATAAAAAAATTGACCAGTATTGCAAAGAATATTGCAAAAAGAACTGGACTGACTTATCCTTTGATGAGGCAAATAACTTAATCAGGATACTTGACAAGATGGCTTGGCGGTAACTATTCTAATTGGTGCAAAAAATCTGGCTTTATTACAAAATTAGTGTAGACCTTTATAATTAGGAAAGTTAACCATTTTCATCACCGGGAAAGTGTATCAAACTGCGAAAATATCATTTTTTGCACCACAACGGAAAAAGGACTAATAGGAAGCCCAACAAACAGTGATA
>NZ_LMVP01000232.1 GCF_002287235.1 Methanosarcina spelaei | reverse complement strand
TTGATGATCAGTATAAAAAGAGAGCTGAATGTGAAAAGATACATGGACATATTAAGGGTACAGTAAAATTCGATATTAGAAGAGTAAGAAATCAGAGTAGAAAACTCTACTCTCTATTGAGTTTCATAGCATATCAACTGATGGTGTTGACAGAATTGCAAAATAAAGTTGAAAGCAAAAATTCATTTGGGAGATACTTTTAAAGAAGTGGATATCAAATTAGATTAGAGATTTTAAAAGCTAATTTGAGATCCTAACTACTGGGTGACTGGCATATCAACAGGACTATCTGTAAGGAAGAGCATTCAGATCTCTCATTTACTCCACGAAGAAATGGGAAATACGCTACACACCGAAAATTCAAAGTGAACAAATTCAAGAATTGATAAAATGGTTCCGCATACTGAGTCACCTCAGATAAACTCTTTAAATGATTCCGATGAGAGGGAATCACCTCATCAACTTTTGAAATTCCTCACAGAGCTCTCCAGAGCTCTGACTACAGCAGGAATTGCAGTGATGTCTATAGAATCAATTTTGAAAAAAATATGCCAGGCTTATGGTTTCAAAGCTGAGGAAGTTATTAGTTTACCTACTTTTTTAATCATAAAGATTGCAGATGATGATTCAAAGGCTCTGGAAGTCACTCTGCAAAAACCCGGAGTACTTCCTTTAGACCAGGTTTCAAGACTATATGAGTTGATCAATCAGGCAGGAAACGCTGAAATAACGCCTGAACAGGGAATAAGGCGCATTAATGAAATAATAAATGTTAAACGCCAACATAATTATATTAAAAATATTTTAGGTTACGCACTGTTTTCCACCGGCCTGGGAATGCTTTTTCTACCAACCTTTAACGGATTATTTTTTTGTGGAGCATTAGGAGCCATAGCAGGACTTATACTGGCTTATTCCGAGGATAAAACAAAACTTACTCTGGTTCTGCCTGTTCTAACGGCATTCACTGTTTCAACGGTATTCTTTCTCGGTGTTAAACAGGGAATTATAAACGGGTCTCTAACCATAATGGTCCCTGCACTTGCTTACTTCATTCCAGGAGCAGTTCTGTCTACTGGAATGTTCGAACTGGCAGCAAACAATTTAGTATCTGGTGCAGCTCGCCTGGTCCAGGGAGTTGTAATACTGCTACTTCTCTTATTTGGAGTAATAGTAGGCCTCCAGGTTGCAGGTTTGCCTGAAGATTACATAATAGCCAATACGACAACTCCTTTGTACTGGTGGGCTCCCTATATCGGGGTTCTTATTTTCGCCCTTGGAATGTACCTTTTGATGTGTATAAGAAACAAGGATATGTTAGGGGTTTTAATTGTACTGTTCACCACTTTTCTTGTACAGCAAGCAGGAAACTACCTTTTGGGAGGGCTTTTCGGAGCTTTCATAGGTTCCGTCATCATGACAATGCTGGGAACTTTTCTGGAGCGGTCCAAACTTCGAACACCGTATTATGTATCTATAATACCTGCATTCTGGATCCTGGTTCCAGGAGCACTTGGGTTTATTAGCTTAGCTGCATTAGTGGGACAAAACTATTCCTCTTCCATTGCCAGTCTTATCCAGGTAGTTCTGACCTTTGTGGCGATCTCCACCGGGCTATTAATCGGTGCTGTGATTGCCGATCCGTTAAAAATCGGGTCGTCTCCCTAAATTATTGAACAGGAACTTTAAACTTTAATAGTTTTTCAAGTATGAGGCAGAATACAGTGACAGAATAAGAGAATCTGACTTAAGTCGACATAAAATAACAAGAAAATAGATAAAAAGGGACATAATGCAAGGTATAATCATTTTAACTGTTTTTTTTGGGCGCTTCGGCTCTCTCATATGTCTAATTTTTGAAGTGAAATCCTATTTAAGGTTATTTTGCATTAATGACTCTCTAAAAATGTTTCTAAACGGCTTAGAATAAGAAGGTGTTACAAAAGCACTGTACCAAAAGTATTTGCACTGTTGATACGTGCTTAATGTAAA
>NZ_LMVP01000231.1 GCF_002287235.1 Methanosarcina spelaei | reverse complement strand
ATATAGGTTTCGAATGACCTCATTTATACAAAATGAAAAATTAGCGAAGTACTGAAACTGGATAAAATAGAGGTTCATCGAACTGAAACATGTAAAGTTAATAGATCCAACTTACCCAGTGATGCGTATCTTAAAGGTTATAGAGACGTAATAATTCAGGATATATACATAAAGCCTGTTAATACAAACTACAGAATAGAGATTTTTTATTCTCCTTCTGAGCATAAAACATATGCAGGAAAATTGCCACAAGGCGTAAAGGGTGAGTTTGGTCCTGGGATCAAATCTTTGATAATTACTCTTAATCATGTTGCTAATGTTTCAGAACCCAAGATACATGAATTCCTGAAAAATATTGGTGTTCATATATCTAAAGCCACTATCTCTCGAATCTTGACAAAAGATATTGATATCTTTCATCAGGAGAAAGCTGAGATTTTTCTGGAAGGTCTTAAGGCTACGCCTTATCAGCAGATTGATGATACAGGTGCAAGAGTCAATGGTGTCAATTATTATACTCAAATTCTTTGTAATCCTTATTATGCTGCTTATTTTACAGTTCCAAATAAGAATCGGGAAACCATTTTAGATGTGCTTTTATGTGGAAAAGAAAAAACGTACTGCTTTAATACTGAAGCATTTGATCTGATGAAAACGTTTAATGTTTCCCAAAGATGGATAGAAAAGCTCTCTTCTTTAAAAAACAAAATATTCAGTGACGAGGAAATGCGTCGAAAATTGGATTGTATTTTTTTGTATGGTAGAAAAACTACTAAGAAGAAAGTTCTTGAAGCCGGTGCAATTGCGGCCTATCATCAGATGACAAACATACCTGTGGTTACCACACTTTTGAGTGATGATGCACGTCAATTCAGGCAAATTGCATATCATCATGCTCTTTGCTGGATTCATGACGGTAGAAACTACAAGAAATTGAGGCCAATAGTTCCTTATCATAGAGAAAAGCTGAAAGCTTTTCTGGACAGTTACTGGAACTTTTATGGTGAGCTTTCTAAGTTTAGAATAAAACCAGATTCAGAGGTAGCGGAGCAATTGTCCATTAAGTTTGATCAGTTGTTTTCTACCAAAACAGGATATGAAAAGCTGGATGAAAGAATCGCTAAGACGAAAGAGAACAAAGAATACCTGTTAAAGGTGCTGAGTTTGCCAGAGATTCCGCTGCATAACAATGCAGCGGAACTGGCAGCAAGAGCAAAGGTCAGAAAAAGAGATGTCAGCCTTCAAACTATAACAGAGGAAGGAACAAAGGCAAACGACACATTTATGACGATTGTTCAGACAGCAAAGAAACTGGATGTAAGTGCATATCAGTACATATGTGATAGAGTCAGCAGTATATTTGAGATGCCATCTTTAGCTCAACTAATCAGAGAAAGAAGTTCAGTGAGTGGAAAGTGAGAGATTTCCACTCAATTTGAAGAGGATACATTTTTTGTTTTAATATAATTTTTCATATCATTTATTTAATATAGTTTATGCGATTACTCTATGCTGGAGTTGGGGAATGGATATCATTTCTCAATAAAGGATTTTGCATGGGTTGCTAATCCTTCTTCAAAATTCGAGGGATTTATTCATGAAACATCTAAAAACATGTCCAGAATGCCATTCTAGTCTGAAACTGCACTCAGATGGTGAGACACAGTATTGTACCATTTGCAAATACTGGACAAAAGTAGGTACTGTAAGACTCGATTCAATCATGATTTACGGATAAGAAATCTGCATTAAAGAAAATCTGCATGAAAAATCACAGAAAGAGGGGATAACTATGGAACACGAACTTGAAGAAGTCGAGAGAGATTATATAGAATTTAGAAAAGAAATTGGAGAGGAATAACACTCAACTTTTAGTATATTGTATACATTACTATTTTTTATAAACTATTTAAAAAGACCCAGGTTCTATAAATTCGGTCAACGTTATTGAAAGATAATTGTAACTATTCAGGGTATAGTTAGCGGCGCTCCTTTTAGCGCCGCGAGAAT
>NZ_LMVP01000230.1 GCF_002287235.1 Methanosarcina spelaei | reverse complement strand
CGACTCATAAGTACAGTAAAGCAGGAACATATACTGTTAAGTTGACAGTAAAGAATGCTGCAGGAAGTAACACGGTAACAAAAACGGAATATATAAAAATCATAACAAAACCTGTTGCAAACTTTACCAGCAGTGTTACTTCAGGAAAAGCACCTTTAAACGTTAAATTTACTGACACAAGTACAGGTACAGCTTCTAGCTGGATCTGGAACTTTGGAGACGGATCAAAGTCATTTGTCGAGAATCCAACTCATAAGTACAGTAAAGCAGGAACATATACTGTTAACTTAACAGTAAAGAATGCATCCGGAAGTAATACGGTAACAAAAACCGACTATATAAAAGTTGTAACAAAAACAGTTGCTTAAGTTTTCTGCAACTCCAATCTCTGAGAAATCTCAATTAGCGGTAGGATTTACCGATTAAAGTACAGGAATTCCTACCGCGTGAAATGGAGTTTTGGAGACGTAATAATTTCCAGAAAAAAGAAAATCCCGAACATCAGTGTTTTTCAGGAAGGAAACTATAAGGTTACAGTTACATGGTTAACGTGGCAGACTACCTGTATAGAGCAGCTGGTTTTTAAGGTAATATTTAGAGTACCTTCTTTTATTTATTCCACTTGTTTCCTTTTTGGATAACAATTCTTTGCCAAATTTTTAGGTATATATACTCTTGCCAATATCCTTAACTGTAAGTGTCGACCTTGCATAAAAGTGGAATCTAATGAACCTTATAAAATTTATTGCTGTAATTAAATCTTATTTTTCAGAAAAAAATCAACTTTTTGCAAAAAGATTATCTATCCTGAGCATATGTCAGCGAGGTCGGCAAGGATTAAATGGAGTAGATATTATGAAACAATTTACCTTGCTTGCCTTACTGGCCATTTTTCTAATCATAGGTTTAGCATCACCAGCGCTTGCAGCCGATATAACCGGTGAGCGAACGCTAAACACTACAAGCGTTAAAGCAGGAGATAGCTTCAGAGTAACTTTAAATGTTACAGTTTCAGATGGCACACTTTACGCACCTGGAATTGACGAAAATCTTCCAGATAATTGGACTGTAACACCGGTTCAGAATGACGGAATGATATATCAGGCTGCAAATACACAATGGGTACTCATTGATGAGATGGGACCTGGTAAAAAAACAGTCATATATGATGTTTTCGTGCCGACAACAATAGAAAACGGGACCTACTCAATTGCAGGCGAAGTCTCAGCAAAAGAGTGGGCTGATGGAGAAGAAATAACAAGGAAAAGCAACATCACAGGGGATACGAATGTAACGATAGGGATCCCTGAGTTTTATAAACCGACACCAGTTGCCGCT
The DNA here is from genome assembly GCF_002287235.1 of Methanosarcina spelaei. Taxonomy (GTDB): domain Archaea; phylum Halobacteriota; class Methanosarcinia; order Methanosarcinales; family Methanosarcinaceae; genus Methanosarcina; species Methanosarcina spelaei. The sequence continues at coordinate 736 of NZ_LMVP01000230.1, read as the reverse complement.
TTTAATGCCAATATAACTAATGGTTTTGCCCCACTTACGGTTAACTTCACTGACCAATCTACAGGTAAACCTGCATCATGGCTCTGGGACTTCGGAGACAGTACCAACTCTACAGAGCAGAACCCTGTGCATACTTTTTCGGAAGCAGGAAACTATACTGTTAACCTGGTTGTAAGCAATGAAAACGGAACTAATTCTACATCTGCTTTGATAACTGTTTCAGAAAAACCTTCAGTAATACTGCCTGTCGCTAATTTCAGCAGCAATGTGACGAGTGGAATTGTTCCTCTTTCAGTTCAGTTCACCGATCTTTCTGAAAATGCAACTGATTGGACCTGGGACTTTGGAGACGGCTCTAGTGCTGCCGAGCAGAACCCTGTGCACACATACACATCAGCCGGTTCTTACACTGTCAACCTTACTGTTTCAAACGCTGATGGAAGCGATTCTGAAGTAAAAATCGGGTACATTAAAGTCACTGGTTCATCTCCAGGAAAGCCAGTAGCTGCTTTTTCAGCCTCTCCTGCTTCAGGAAAAGCACCATTAACAGTTACCTTTACTGACAAGAGTAGTAACATACCGACTAAATGGAAATGGAGTTTTGGAGACGGAACATCGTCCACAATCCAGAATCCAAAGCATAAGTATTCCAAAGCAGGAAAGTATACGGTAATACTTACAGTTACCAATGCTAAAGGCAGTAACACGGTAACAGAAACAGACTATATAAAAGTGA
>NZ_LMVP01000229.1 GCF_002287235.1 Methanosarcina spelaei | reverse complement strand
AAATTCTTGATCGAGAAATCTCTCAAAGTGCTGCATTCAGACTTCAGATCTGTCTGAAACTCATAAAGAGTATTGATGATGAGATCGAAGCTTTAGAGAAAGAAATTTTCAATTATGCTTATAAAAAGCATAAGCGAGAAATGGAGATTTTAATGTCAGTTCCAGGTATAGGAGAACTTGGTGCGGCAATTTTACTTGCTGAAATAGGCAATTTCAAGGATTTTTCTTCTGGAGATAAGCTTGCTTCCTGGCTTGGTCTGGTTCCTAATGTGTATCAATCTGCAGATAAATACCACAACGGAAGAATCACAAAGAGAGGATCAAAGGGAGCAAGATGGATTCTTACGCAGATTTCTCAAGCAGCGGCAAGAAAGAATAACAGTAAGTTAAAAGAGTTTTTTAACAGGAAAAAGAAGTCAATTGGGCATTCCAAGGCAATTATTGCCTTGGCAAGGAAAATTGCAACGATAATATGGCATCTTATCGTAAACGATGAGATGTACGAAGATGGAACTGGATATAAAAAAGGAGAAATTCAAAATAGGAAGATTGTTGAGACAGAAATATTCTCAGTTGATGAACGAATAAAAATAATTAGTGAAATATTTGCGATAATGGAAAAAGAAGGTGAAGAGAGCACGTGAGGAAGATATCCTCATGTACTTTCATGCTAAAATATAATGATATCGCCGAAAATTTTGCCAATAAATATAACCTAATGAAAACTGCAGGAAGCGATGCTCATTTTCCACATGAAATTGGAAATGCAGGGATTATTACTGAGAATAGTGATATTGTAGATGCGATTAGAAAAAAAGATCTCGCTATGTTTGGAAGAAAGTCTTTTGTGTTAAATCATGCACTCACTAAATCTTTAATATTAATGAGGAAGATTTAATGAAGAACTTACTCTATATAATAATAGCCGTCTGTATTTCAAGTCTCGGGCAGATTTTATTGAGACGTGGAATGAGCGGATCTGATTTTGAGTTATCCGTATTAGATACCACTACAATACTTAGTTTGATAAGAAATTTCTATGTGATGAGTGGGTTACTTGTCTATGGGCTGAGCTTTATCCTGTGGTTATATGTACTATCACGCGTGCAAGTAAGCTATGCATACCCATTTGTGAGTTTAAGCTATCCGATCGTGATGATATTAAGCAATATCTTTTTAAAAGAGCCTTTAGGAAAAGGGTTATGGATTGGTGTTTTTTTCATATTAATTGGAACGACTATTATTGGGGTAACATATGGTAGGTGGGATTCATGAAAAAAACCAATAATGAAGTTCAGATTAGTGGAAAAAACAGCGTAAATACTAGTAAGTATACGCAAAAGCAGAATAAATATCCAGATATTAATATTATACTTTCTTATTTATTAAGTTTTATCAAGTCCAAATATAACTTACCTTTTTATTTATCAATATTCATGCTTTTATATATGCAAACCGTCAAACCAATGATTTTAGGTGACGGTCATGAATATTTTGCTATGACAATATCGTCATTTAATCATTTATCTTTTGATTTGCAACCAGCCGATATTGCAATGCGAGCAGCTATAGAACAAGGTTGTGGTATATCTTTTCCGTCCGCCCAGGATTATTATGGATATGTTAAAGCTCTCAATGGAAATTATTATCCAATTCATTTTTGGGCTTATTCACTTGTAAGCTTACCTTTTTTTGTTATTCTTCATTTTTTCAATATTAATGAGCTTTTGAGCCTTCAAATAACCAACGCTGCTCTTCTACTAGCTAGTTTTTGGGTAATAACTTATTGTTTTGATGATAAATTTCAAAGACTTGTAATGCTTGCTTTTTCAGCAGTTAATCCGATAGTGTTATATATAGGTTGGACAGGTGCAGAGGTTTTCTCATATTCGTTCGTGGTAATGGCGATTTCATTTGCTGTCGCAAAAAAGTACAACTTAGCTGTACTATTATCATCAATTGCTTCACTGCAAAATCCACCAATTATAACGTTTACACTGTATCTAATATATCTTGGCTTAAAAGATTCGATGGTCAATTTGTATCTAATTGATATTATATATTTGAAAATCGTATATTTATAC
>NZ_LMVP01000228.1 GCF_002287235.1 Methanosarcina spelaei | reverse complement strand
AAATTGGTCTTGTATCAACAAGATAATGATTCATATAAACTTATTTAATCTCAAATATAAACTTATTTAATCTCAAAGAGATTAAATAAGGCCTGGATAAGCTTACAGTGTCTACAGTTAATCCTCAAACTTGATCTACGATAATCCTTTGATTTCTAAAATTTCCTCATCGTCTTCTCTTATAATTTCGATCTTCTTTTAAGGTTATTAATAAATATTCCATTGAGGAAACAAATTCATCCAGAATTGAGTAAATTATCTCGTTTCCCTGATTCGTTGGAACATACACCTTTGATCTCATGTCACCTTTGATATTATTTGCTTCAAGAATGTTTTTTTCCTTAAGAGTATATAGAATCTGATAAACGGAGCTTTGACTAATAAGTACTTGATATTGCCTGAAAATCTCTTTTACAATATCTTGTCCACACATTGGCTGCGTCTTTAAAATAGAAAGCACTATTACTCCAAGGTGTTTTTTTACTAGATTCTCAATGTCTGATTCTTTTTGAGTTTCAAAATCTGAGTCTCTAGTAATAGATTCATGTCTTGAATGCAATTATATATCCCCCAGAATTTATGTCCCCCATAATTTGGTTCCAGCATTTTATGAATCTATTATGTACTGTTATGAATCTATTATGTATTATTATTTAAATGATCAATTGAATTTATCTGAACAAATTGAATTTATCTGAACAGTAGTTTTGAACAGTAGTTTGTTTCTCAAGCTTGGAAATAATTCGAGACTTATTTGAACCTTTTATTGAGAGCTACTAAAACTATTATCCTGCTTCAATCTGCAGTTGTAACTTTTCTACTCTCTATTTTTTATATAGCTCATTTTTATATATACATTATTTTAAAAAAATGATTTTCTAAATTATATAACTTTACATGAAGTAATATTTGTTTTAATTATATTTCCATTTTTGCAGAAATAAATATATTAAATAGATCCACAAAACTCAAAATCAATCTCGTTAAGCTGTTTTCTGTAGTGATGGAGAATACATTGGAACCCTAGAAAATATAACAACTTCCGATTTAATACAAAGCTATGTTGAAAATTAGGAAAATCGGTATAATCAGGAAGAAAAAGACGCATATCACCAAATGAAAATAATCGACTTTTAATAAACTATTACAACCAGAACGGTTGTGAAAAACAACACCTTGTTGCTTGCAGCGAAGTAAAACAGGTAATTTTAATTAGCTAACATAATTTAAGGGAATTATTTTAAAATATAGAGGACTTCGATAAACCCAGCTTTTTGGCTAGTTGCTTATAAAGGGTATATAAGTAATATGTTGAAATCAGAGGTTTATCGAAGTCCTCTATATTTTGTAACAAAAAAATAAATATCCTAATCTATATATTCGTCTATGATTATATTTGCGTATGAAAAACGAAGACCACCGAAAGTTCAAGATTTAGGACTGTATTTGGTACTGAGTTCATATTCTGAACAAAAAAGTTCCAAATTATAATTTCGGTGTGTCTAAAATTGAATAAATCAAAAGGGGGTAAAAAGTAATGGTAGCTCAAAGTCCTGATTGTTCCAGTCTTGCAGAAGTGCTAGATCGGATACTTGACAAGGGAATAGTTGTAGACACATGGGCTAGGATTTCGCTTGTTGGAATAGAGGTTCTAACAATCGAAGCCAGAGTTGTTGTTGCATCTGTGGATACATTCCTGCACTATGCAGAAGAGATTACAAAGATTGAAAAAGCTGCAATGGAAGAAGCACCAAAGATTTCCGCATAATTTGTCTTACTGGAATAACTATAGACTGGTATCTAAATAAACCCCAATGCTTGGTAGTGGGTAAAAACATTGATCAAATTATTCGAAATTGGCACGTTTTGCCTTTTTGGTATGATTTGAAAATCTGTTGCATGCTTATGATTCTCGGAATCTGATCCCACTATCAAGAAAGAATACTACAGATTGAGTATAAATTCTACTTAAGCTTGTATTTGATACAACAAAAAGTAGATATGTAAATCACAAACGATGTTGCATTATTCGCGGGAAATATAGTAAATAAAAAGAGAATAGATCAGGCTGTCTCAAAAATAAACCTGGTTCTACAATTGAGATCTAATATTCGACTAACGC
>NZ_LMVP01000227.1 GCF_002287235.1 Methanosarcina spelaei | reverse complement strand
TGCAGTTATTTTTATCAAATAATATAATACTTATTTATATTATATTTTTATTATAAATAATTACCCATTTTATACGACGAAGAGCCCTTTTCTTTTTACTCAGTTAACAAGGTCTGTATCCTGATAAATCTGGTCAAATTTTTAATCTCTAAGACATATCAACTTACTGATGATTCACTCAGCTGATCTAGAATGTATCAAGAATAATTGATACCCACCCTCTGGATTCTTAAAATTTGAACTTCTATTTTAATTATAGTCTTAAAATATCCAATAGAAAAGGAGATTGAACATGAGTAAAGAGAGCGATGCAGTATTGAACGATGCAGTATTGAACGATGCAGTATTGAACGATGCAGTATTGGAAGAAAAGAAACCTGAAGACAACTCAAAAAATGATGAAGACTTACTATATACACATAAACCTGAAAATCGAGGAAATAGTATGCAATGGAACTCTGCTTTTTGCAGAAGACCAGGTCATTAAAAATACTAAAAATACTAAAAATCTCGTAACCTCTAACTGATCGTTTTATAGATAATTCTGGCACTCTTCTATTACCTATAAACAAGTATCCTTTCACTTGAAATCATTTCAAAAGATTCGCAACTAACTATAATAATATTTTTAAATCGGGGTATTGATATGTCATTTTTGAACGAAATGTTGCCTGAAACTGCGGAAGCTTTCGGGAAGATGAGAGAGTCCATATTTAAAGATGCCTTTCTGGATCTTAAAACAAAAGAATTAATTGCTGTCGCTTCTTCGGTCCTTATGCGCTGTCAGTTTTGTGTTGACACCCATTCACAAAGAGCAATTACTGCAGGAGCCGCAAAGGAGGAAATTGCAGAAGCTATCTCAGTTGCAATGTTTATTGCTGCTGGTTCACAGATAGGATGGACTAATATATACGAAGAAAACATATACGATAAGATCTTTGAAAAGGATAGTAAAGAAGAAGAGGACTGTAATTGTTGCTCTGGTGACTGAAAACTTCGTTTCATTATCTTTCAAGTTTTCCTTAACTTCTTACCTAATTTATTCTAATTTTTTTCCTTTACTACAAGGACAGATCTTTTTGAATGTCTTATTACCTTATCTGTTACGCTTCCAAGCAAAAATCTTTCCAATCCACCTTTACCAAGAGTTCCCATCACTATCATATTCACTTTTTTCTGCTCCGCAAATTCCAGGATTACATTAGCCGGGTTACCTTCAATAACCACACCTTCAAAGTCTATTCCCTTACTCTGTGCAACATTATTTGCATATTGAATAGCATTGTCTCCTTCTTGACGTAGAGTTTCCTCTATGACATCCCATTTGGAACCTAGATAAATTGGCGTTTCTAATGTAGGCGGAACATACGCATTTTTGTCCAAAACATAAAGGGCATAGACTTTTGCACCCATTAATTTTGCAAGTTCCATTCCGTGAAGAACGGCGTGTTGACTACACTTAGACCCATCTGTTGCAATTAGAATTACTTGGTAAGTATTGTTAAGAGTCACTAATCTCCCCCAGTTCCAGGATAGTATTGAATTGTGTCGATAACAACTAAACACGAGTAAAGTTATTACAGTATTATCTGAAATACAAGAATCTGAAATACAAGCAAATAAAATTACGAGAGCTGTTCATGTAGCCTTTGAGATTCTGTAAAGAGATTAATTTTGATATTTATCCAGTTTAGAGGGGCTTTATTTTTGAGATAACGTTTAGAATATCGCTAAATTCAGGGTTTAACCTGTAAAAACGCCACTTAGAGTTGTTATAAGCTTCGATAATTCCACAGTTTTTCATGATAGTCAAATGATGGGAAACCAGATTCTGTCTCTCATTCAACTTGAATATCAGTTCGCATACGCAGTGGTCTCTCTGAGAGAGAAAATAAGCAATTTTTAATCTTATCGGATGCCCGAGAGCACTGAATATTTCACTCGCTTTTTTAATGCTATTGTCCAGAAAATCTATTTCCTGGAGCATTTTCTCTTCCCATTCCTTTTTTTTCTCAGGGTCCGCAGGGCAGCAGTAGCTCATAAATAAAAGAAGTTAAGCTTTCTAATTAAAAGTTTTCATATCAATTTTGTTTGATATCTAACATCAGTACTTCGCTAATTTTTCATTTTGTATAAATGAGGTCATTCGAAACCTATAT
>NZ_LMVP01000226.1 GCF_002287235.1 Methanosarcina spelaei | reverse complement strand
ATTTAAAGAGGCTAACCTTGAAGGGGCTAACCTTGAAGGGGCTAACCTTAAAGAAGCTAACCTTGAAGGGGCTAACCTTAAAGGAGCTTCCTTTGAAGGAGCTAATCTCAAAATGGCTAAACTTGAAGGGGCTAACCTTTATGGAGCTGACCTTAAAATGGCTAATCTTGAAGGGGCTGACCTTAAAGGAGCTCAGAATTTATCACTTAACCAGCTTTCTAATGTAAAAACTCTTTATAATGCAAAATTAGACGAAAAGTTTTTTATAAAATTAAAAGAGAAATATCCTGCCCTTTTTGAAAAACCTGATGAATAACCGGATATTACAAAAATTTTCATCATTGTTTTTTATTTTCTCTATTCTCCGGAAACAGCTTAATGTTTAGCCTGCTATTCTCTAGATCAAAGTTTGCAAAAACCGTTTGCTTGTACATGTTCTAGTTTAGCTTGTCGATCTGGCCATTCTCGAGTAAAAAAGCCTTCAGGTTATTTCATTTCTTCTTAGCTCAAGCAGAAGAATTCAGCGATGTAAAATTCTTGAAGCTTTCAGGAAAGTCAAAGCTGTATAGCTTTGATGACTCTAATTATCTTACTGAATAAGTAGCATAGATACTATTTACATTGCCTGTCACAAGCTATCTTCTTAATTAAAAGTATTTAACATGATGCAAGTATTTAACGAATTAATACTATATCTGTTCTTTATGTGGGGTATTATATATTCTGAGATTGATAGGTTGTTAGATGCTAGGCACGACAAAGAAGAACAGCTTATAATTGCGAAATCTTTAGTAAAAAAAGCTCTTTTACAATTTTATTTCGATTGGAAGACTCGTGGTGAGTATGATGGGTACAGTATTTTTGAGGAAATGTTTAGAAGGCATGCTAGAGTTCTTATCGGGGTTGCTGTTGAGGTGCGTGACATATTGCCTGAACGGGTAACTAATGATCTTTTGTCTATAGTGTCTAATATGAAAACATTAGCAGGTGAACCCATACATACAGCCGACATAGAAAGATATAAAAAGCTATCTGATGAGTGTATGAGCGACGTATTAAATATGTATGAAAGTTTTGAAAAAGATCTTGATCAATGAATAACCTACATTCCGCAGATGTACACAGATGTAGAATTTATTTGCCGATTTGCCATATTATCTCATCAAATCCGATTTTAAGTTTTTAGCTTATTGCCGTATTGAGATAATAAGTGGCATTTTTGTGTACATCTGCGGAAAGTGGGGAATAATTATGCTACTTCAATTTTAATTTTATTTATTCTTTGAGAATTAATAGGTTGTGGGTGATTTATTGAATATTGTGAGCACAAGAATCTCTTTACATTTTTCTCAAACACGTGAGATGTACTCGTTTTTCAAAATTGATCAACAACTCACGGACACGACCAGTAGAACTTGACTTTTCAATAGATCCGAAATTCACGGATTTTTCCAGGGAATAAGGAATTGATTTTGGAATCGAAGCACTGGAATGAAAGATTATGAAGATGATGGGTCATGGATGTGGGTAGCTTTTGTACCAAGTTGTAGGCTAATACTTGACTTGCAATAGGACAAAGAAAACAGTATGTTGCGGCTAAGTTAGTTGAGTTAGTTAATAAACATTTTTCTGATAAAATCCCTGTTTTTGTCACAGATGGGTTGAACCTTTATAGAACACACCTGTAAGAGAGGCAGAAATTGTGGAATCAAAATGGATTTTAAAGGAACTGCTGACATTCAGGTGTTTTAAAACATCAATCAGATAAAGACGAACTATCAAAAAGAGATAAAGTAAAAAAATATCGTTACTATTCAGGTAGCCTTTTTAGGGCTACACAATTTTTCCTCTTTTCGAGGAAAAATTGGATTTACAATGAGTTATTTCTATCTTTGATGAAACGTGAAGAGATTCTTGCTCTGTGTACTTCAAATCCTGAAGTTATTGCAACTTACATTGAGAGTCTTGAATCTCAAATAAAACAGCTTAGTGAAAAATTGCAAGTTTTAGAATCTCGCTTAAATCAAAATAGCAGAAACAGCAGTAAACCTCCTTCTACTGATTTTTTTGTCAAAGGAAAACCTAATCCCAAGAGTCTCCGTAAAAAGAGCGAAAAGAACCCTGGAGGTCAAGAAGGTCATCCAGGAACAACTCTTAAAATGGTTGATAATCCTGATTAGGTAATAGAGCATTCTTTGAACTGCTGC
>NZ_LMVP01000225.1 GCF_002287235.1 Methanosarcina spelaei | reverse complement strand
TGGGCAATGATCTTCAACATCGGTGGAGAACTTGTAGAGCCTGACCTTGAGTCTGTTGTCGAAAGGCGTGTCCACGACTTCATTAACTACTGCCAGGGCATTATGCACCTGAACCAGAGGTATGATGTCTGGATGAGAGTTTCCAAGGATACCGCTGCAAAGATGGACTCCTTCGAGCCCTTCGGACAAGCTGTCATGATGCTCTTCAAGACCGAACTTCCCTTTATTGAGAAGATGCAGGTGACTTTCTACACCGACCAGGCCGAAGTCGAGAAGCAGATGGTAGCAGCCAAGGAAATTTTCAAGGCAAGAGACGCCAGGACAAAGGACCTCCGCGACGAGGATGTCGATGTCTTCTACGGGTGTACCCTCTGCCAGTCCTTTGCTCCGACCAATGTCTGCGTAGTTTCCCCTGACAGAGTTTCACTCTGCGGTGCAATCAACTGGTTCGACGGCCGTGCAGCAGCAAAAGTAGACCCCGAAGGCCCGCAGTTCGCAATTGAAAAGGGTGACCTTCTCGATGCCAATACAGGTGAGTACTCCGGTGTCAACGACATTGCTGTAAAGCTTTCCAGTGGCGAATTTAACAAAATTAAACTTCACTCTTTCTTTGATTCTCCACACACATCCTGTGGCTGCTTTGAAGTAGTCGGGTTCTACATCCCTGAAGTTGACGGTATTGGCTGGGTTAACAGAGAATACCAGGGAATGGCCCCTAATGGTATTGGTTTCTCAACCATGGCTGGCCAGACAGGAGGCGGAAAACAGATCGTAGGTTTCCTGGGTATCGGTGTTGCCTATTTCTATTCCCCCAAGTTCATCCAGGCTGATGGTGGCTGGAACAGAGTTGTCTGGCTCCCGTCCATGCTCAAGGAAAAGATTGCCGAAACCATTCCTGAAGACCTCAAAGATAAGATCGCAACTGAGAACGATGCAACTGACATTGAGTCCCTGAAAGCTTTCCTGCAGGATAAGAACCACCCTGTCGTTGCTACCTGGGCAGCTGCAGAAGAAGAGGAAGAAGAGGAAGAAGCCGAAGAAACAGCTGTTGCAGCTGCTCCTATGATGATGCCTTCATCTGGCTTCCAGATGCCTGCAATGGCTTCAATGCCAATGATGCCTGCTGGTAAAGCCGGTGGAATAAAGATCACCTTCAAGAATGCAAAGATCTCCATCGACAAAATGATCGTCAGCGAGAAGAAGGAATAAACGTAGTTGGGTGACGATACTTAATCGTCTGCAACGAAAAACAATCCAATGGGGTATTCTGTGACAAAAGTAATTGCAATAACGGGAAAAGGTGGGACTGGTAAAACAGCGGTAGCGGCTCTTCTGATCCGCTCCCTTTCCAAAAAGGGTAAGTTTCTGCTTGCAGTTGATGCGGATGCAGACACTAACCTGCCTGAAACCCTTGGCTGTGAGGACGTAAAAACAATCGGGGATGCAAAGGAGTATTTACAGGCTGAGATCACCAAACCAAGGCCTGATAATCCCGATATGAACAAAGAGTCGGTACTTAAAAGCAAGGTTTATGAGATCATCGAGGAAATGCCTGGCTATGATCTCCTGGTCATGGGCCGTCCCGAAGGTTCAGGTTGTTACTGTTATGTAAACAACCTCCTCAGGGGCATCATGGATAAACTGATCATAAATTATGATGTGGTTATCATTGACGCAGAGGCCGGGCTTGAGCATTTCAGCCGGAAGATTATCCGGGATATCGATGACCTTATTGTCGTAACAGATGCCTCTCGAAGGGGATTCAGGACTGCTGAAAGAATTCATGAACTTGTGGATGAACTGGACTCAAATGTTGGTAGAATTCACGTTATTGCAAACAAAGTTACGGATGCTAACCGCGAAAAGCTTGTCAAACTGGCAGAGGATCTTAAACTTAATATGATAGGTATGATTCCTCTCGACCCTAAAATCGAGGAAATGGATATAAAAGGTATACCTCTCTTCGAAATCTCTGATGACTCGGTTGCTGCAATTGAAATCGAAAGTATTGTACAAAAGCTGGGAGTATAATCCCTTTTTCTTTTGAACATTGCAGAATACAAGGAAAGAGATAAAGATTCCTTTGCCCGTTTTAAGGGCTTTGAAATTTATTCAAAATGATGTGAAATAACGGAGCAGAGTTTACTTCTGCCCCATTTTTTCTTTCTATAAGGAAGAATCCTGAAGTAAATTCTGTAATTTCTTTATTTATCTATTCACTCCTCAAAACGGAAAACTTACGGAAAAGGTGAGGTTTACATGGCAAAGAAAG
>NZ_LMVP01000224.1 GCF_002287235.1 Methanosarcina spelaei | reverse complement strand
TGGATCAAAAAAGAATAACAGGAGAAGGAAGTGAAGCCTGAACCGATGACCAATGGATTTAGGTACATTGGTCATCGGTTAAGGAAAAATCGTTATCAATTGCATTGATTTTCATAAAATTTGTTAAATTATTCATCAAATGCAAAACTGGAATCTGATATCGATTTCAATTTAAACACTAAACATTTGGGTTTGAGTTTTTCCGTCGAAATCGAGATCAGCAGCTCAAAATCCTTAACCGAATACAAATGGATTTAGGTATTAGATTTACAGGAAGCGGATTTACAGGAAGCGGATTTACAGGCAATTACAGCCCTAAACGAACTCTATCTTGTACTTCATTTAATCTGCTCGAATCTCCTGATTTTTTTATTACTCTTAGTTGACTGCCTTCAAATATCTAAGTTCTGGAATAGATCACATTTTTAAAAATAACGCAGATTTGAAACGTTAGTTTTTGAGTCTTTCAGTTCTGAAATGTCCATGTTCTAAGTTTCAGGTTCTCAATTTCGACGTGTCAACTTTAGATATATAGAACTACATCCGAGTCTAAAGATATTCTAACTATATAGTATATTAGGACAATCTATATATATTCGATGTGCAAATATAATGGTTGAGGAAAAGAGAAATCGAACCCGAATGAAGAAATACACTAAACACAATAAAGAAGAGGTGATAAAAAATGGAAAGACTAAGGAATTTGATCCTCGAAAACGTAGCAATGTTCAATAAGGCGTTTCCGAACAGATTCTGCCATAGTCCGGATGTCATCTCCGCAATCTCACACGACTATAAGTTCACTTACGGACAGGTTGAAAACGAGATCGAGAAGATGGTCCATGAAGGAGTTCTTGATGCAGAACTTTCGGACTGGTATGAAATAAAGCTCGTATAATGAGCTTGCTGCCTTTCGAGCAGAAATTAAAGAAATAGAAATCACAAAACACCGTACAACGACAAAAAGGACTAACTGAGAAATAATAAATCGGACTGAATATCTAAGAACTTAACCGGATATTTGGCCGCTTAGTTAAGTATTTGCACACCAAATCGTAGGTGTCCAAATCGGATAAAGAAATAAAATACGGCGAAAACTTCCATACAGATATAAATTCATTCGAAGTTTCGCAGGTAGCTAGATTCTTTTTCCCGAAAAACCTTTTTTAATCTTGGATAATTTTAAGAAACTGGCATTTTGAATAGCTGCTTTTTTTATGATCTGGCTGTGATCGTGTTGAGGAAAGCGTAACAAAATGTGTGGGCAAATTGAAGATTCTGTGCAATATGAAACAAAGGAGTATCGAGATTTCTGGCTGAGTTCAGATACCCCGATTAAAATTAAAAATTATACTAAGTTTCGAATATATTCATCGATGTTAGATATTGGATTATGATCAATTATTACTCTATCTTCTATAGTTCCTATCGATCGATAGAAGTTTACAGTATTAGGAGGATAGTGATTCTTTACGGTTTCATAGACCAATTCAGCATCTTCAGGATCGATTCCCAAGCCAAAAATAATTCTTTTTAGATCTCCTTCCCAATAATTAAGTATATCATTTTTAAGTTCATTTTCAAAATGGATTATTCTATATTCTCGTTCGTATTGATAGTCATCTGCTTTTGTGCGTAGACGCTTACATATTTTTCTAGCGGCTTGTTCATCGAATATATTTATTTTGTCTTTTAAACTAGAAGCTAGCACGTAATATACATTATAAAGTTCACTCTCTATTCTTGATGTACCTAGTGATGTTGAAATGTGCATGTAGTTTGTATTTGTAGATTTTATAGGACTATAACAAAGGCAAATACCTCTATGGTTATCGGCATGCTCCTCCCACATGCTAACACTACTACACGTGTTACTAAAACAGCAAACTCTTGGCGATGCGGTTAAATCCCCACGATAACCATTTCTTGCTCGTTCTTTGTCGTATCTTTCGTTTCGAACTAGGGTATAGATATCTCCATCTTTTGTGAAATATCCACGTTCTAGATAGTCGGTTAGTAATTGTTTTGCTTCAGCCTGAGTACAATCTACTATTCTAGCTTTACGATTAATCATAATAAGATTAGCCCATTGATCTTCTGTCCCACTTTCATCTAACCAAACTTTACAGTCATCAGGATCTTTGAATGTTGCTGGATCGCTAAAATACAATTGTTTGAGAGCTAAGTTTTCTATAGTGTGATTATCATCGGATTTCGAGATAGCTCTGTACTGGAAAACTAATGTTTCATCTTTCGTGTAAGTCACCGAATATATATCCTATTATATACTACAAATAATTTACATAGCCTATGATTTGAGTAACTATTCTGGGCTTGAACAGACTTGAGGATATGATAATGCTGAATTCGGGATATGTTACAAGCAGCTTAACACTAATATCCCAAACGCTATCAATTACCGTTGTGCTCATTTCGGTACATCGAGGATATACTAAATATCCCAAAACAGGCGACTACATCCAAAAGCTACTGTCTGAAGGGGCTAAGCAGACTCAAAAAGAAAAGTATTCATACAAATTAAATTAAAAATACTGTGTTCAGTTTCTTTTATATTTTAACTGCTCTGATGATTATTCTTTGTGTGGTAACTAAGCATTTAAGTTTATGCGGTGAAAACATGTTTGAAAGCATAAAAATCAAAGGCTTTCGTGGTTTTGCAGATGAACAAAAGCTGAAGCTTGCAAAACCTTATGATGGGAAAATAGGTTCAGGACTTACTGTAATTGTTGGCCCTAATAATGGCGGAAAGTCGACAATTATCGAATCTTTTAAATTATTGTCTTTAAGAAATGAGGTTAGCTTTACGGAAGGACAGAGAAATATAAAATCAGGGGACAGAGTTGAGATAAAATTATCATCATTTAATGACGGTTCGACATATAGTATAAAAACTGTCTCTGCCGGTGGGTGTGAAACAGAAAAGCACGGGTATCTATCAATTACAGTCTTACCGTCTAGGAGATTTTTTACCCCTTACTCAAATGAAGTATCATATGGACAAGATCAATGGCCGCTACAACCTGCTTCGATAAAAACTTTACAACATATGCTTGAACCTAGAGGGCAGCCAATTGATGCTGATGATAATAGGCTGTTCAAGGTTGTAGGAAATGAAGAATTCAACAAACTTTTGGAACAGATACTTGATTACAAATTAAAATGGACAGTTGATCTATCTAATACAAGAGAATATTATGTTAAGATTACAAACAATGGGGATCATGATTCAGATGGATTAGGCGAAGGACTTGTCAGTCTTCTTTTCATAGTAGAAGCTTTGTTAAACCAATCACCAGATAAACTTCTTGTCATCGATGAGCCTGAGCTATCCTTGCACCCACAGTTACAGAGAAATCTTCTAGACCTAATTCTTGAGAAATCAAAGGAAAGTCAAATAGTGTATGCTACTCATTCTCCTGAAATGGTTTCTATAGATGCAATCCTGAATGGTGGAACACTTGCTAGAGTGGTAAACCAAGGTAATGGTTCAAAAATATATCAATTAAATGAGAAAAGTAGAAATTGTTTGAGGAAATTTGACGGAGATTTATTCAATCCACACGTTTTTGGGTATGATGCAAGATCATGCTTTTTTGAGGATGACAAATTAGTAGTGGTAGAAGGGCAGGAAGACGTAATGTTTTTGAGAAAAGCATTAAAGGATTTGGGTATTAACAAAAAGATTCGCTTCTTTGGTTTTGGTGCAGGTGGCGCTGATAAAATCAAATTCATAGTAACCATTTTAGAGAGTTTAGGCTTTGAAAAAGTTTGTTGTCTATATGACGGAGATGTAGATATCAAAAAGATAAATAAAGTACGACGTAAATTTCCACAATATGGCTTTAAGAGACTGAATGCTGATGATATACGAGATAAAGAATGCCGTGTTTATGATAAGTGTAGCAATCTACTTGATGGAAGTAAATGTAAAGATTGTAAGGACATGAAGCAAGGAATAGAATTCTGTTTATGTGAATGTGAAAACGTAGTCGATAAAAAGCGCTGTGAAAGTTGTAGACACATGAAGATAGGAATTTTTAACAAGAGCGGTGAAATAAAAAATGATTACAAACCAGGATTTGAATCCTTATTAAATAGAATAGCAGCTAAGTATGGATGCTAATAATAACTTTTAAGCAGATTTAAGGTATGCTAAAGCGATACTAAACTCGCGTTATGGTATAGCTTGGCTACACGATATGTAGATCAACACTGCTGAGCTTCTGAATATGTATACAAAAACGTTCTAGCAACTAAGCCCCGGAACTCAGTCATGGCCAGACAAAACAAACAATAAATTCGAAAAGCCTTCTTCTAATAACCTCTTGATAAAGCTTGAGTTTGGGCCTTAAATATAGTAGGCTAACCTTCAGCTAGCCCAACACGTATATTCCAGGCTTAATACAAAATTCGTCAACTCCTAACTAAATATCACACAGATCTACCTGATTCTGAGTAAAATCGATCCTCATTAGATGCGCTGCCATAAATATAGAGAGCAATTAGGAGAAACCAGAGATCACCTGCATAAATTCCAAAAATTGCCATGAGAATAGCAATAAACTTTCCGATAGAAGCTGCACTATGAGTAGCCTTTACGTAAGACATTTTCCTGGCAAGAAATGAGCGGAGTATCCTGCCACCATCCATAGGAAAAGCAGGCAGTAAATTAAAGATCCCAAGCAGTAAGTTCATTGATCCGAGAACCCAGATAATAAGATATATGGAGTTTTGAGCAAACGCAGAGTTAGAGGATATCACGTAATTGTATGTGAACAGGCAGATAAAACCTATAATGAGGCTCATTAAAGGCCCTGCAAAAGCTATCTTTGCTTCTTGTTCGGGTTTCTTTGGGATCTCCATAGAGGCAACACCTCCAAAGAGGAGAAGAGTAATGCTATCAATATTTGCTCCATAACGTTTTGCAAGATAGGAATGTGCCAGCTCATGTAAAAGTACTGAGACAAAAAGGAAGATGGCAGAAAGAGTAGAAAGAGCATATCTAACTGCTGTTGGCTCAATTCCTGCAAAACCATATGGCTGTGAATTGATCGCGAAAAAATATGCAGATATCGGAAGTGCCAGAAGGAATGATGTGTCCAGTTTGATAGGTATGTCCATTATATTCCCGATTTTCAAAGATGACTGCATGATGAAAAAACTCCGTTTTATTTCTATTAAATTAAACAATTAATATTTTAAACTTGAGTTCGAAAGAATTTTCAAAGTATGTCCTTACTCAACATGTACAAAAGTATAGAATTATGTAACTATTCATTTACAATGAGGACTTTTGGGGGGCATTAAATTTTAGAATCACATCGAATAACTAATGGAGAGAGCCAATAGAAAGCCAATAGAAAGCCAATAGAAAGCCAATAGAAAGCTATTCTGAAACTCAAAATTTGATTTTTGAACTTTTGATTTTTAAATTTCGTATTCGGAACAGTCAGTTGAATACCTAATCACTAAACTGATCCTGAAAGCTCATGATAATTCAGGACAAAATAGTCTTTGGGATAGGTTCTGAATGTAAATCCGTCGTAGTACCCAACTGTGCAGGTTCGTTCTTGGCAGCTGGTGTATAATCTCGGCGAATGTACTTCAATTCATATCGGTTATCGATGTCAATACGGTCAAGGTGTTTATCAAACGTTTTGCACATCCGATACTTGCAGTCACTGAACTCAGTCTGTATTTGTTCTTCTATAGACTTTGTGGACTCTATGATATACTCCTTACCACACTTCTTACATCCTGTTTTCGTGATACATAGCATATGTACGGTTTCAATGCCAGTCGCTGACGATTTTTCAGATGCCCGAGCAATTGCTTTAAGCACAACTCTGGCAGTGTCATTGTTTAGCTCGGAACCACAATCGCAAAGTTTGCTGTTATCGAAGATCTCGTTGTAATCGATTTCAATACATTTGTTGTTCAGTGCTATTTCACTATCTGCACAGGCATATAAGTCCGTTGTATCTGTTTCGTCCATAGTATCACAACAAATTACTATAAACTACTATAAACTGCCTAAAATATAAACTTTTGGATAATGTGATACTGTCCATAAATTGGACTTAAAAAATCGCTAAACAAAGCAAGACCAGAGTTTTTAATAAAGTGGAATAATATGCCAACGAGTCTTAATTGATCTCATTGAAAATATGTCATGTGTCACATGTTATATGTTACAGGTTACTTGTTATGTGTTGTATGTTATAATCTATTCTCTAGCTATAATATATTCTCTAGCATAACGTCGTTAATCTGAGTGCTTTTTTTCTGATAATATCTCTTTGCGTGCTCCACGAGCAGGGCATGATACTCCTGGTACACAATCAGATCTTCAGGCAAATTTTCTTCAAACAGGGCTTTGATTTCATTATAACTTGCCTTCTCATCAGCAAGGCCCAGGTTTGTTACTATTCTTTTAGTGTAGGCATCAACAACAAATGAAGGCTGTTTAAAGGCATAGAGCAGGATCGAATCGGCAGTCTCAGGGCCAACGCCTTTTAAAGAAAGAAGCTCTGTACGTGCAGGAATTCGAGCTCCAAGTTCCGAAAACCAGCAGGCAAGATTTTTCAGACGTACTGCTTTCTGGTTGTAATACCCTGCAGGCCTGATAGCTTCTTTTAAGATTTCCTGATCAAGGGAGAGAACTGCTTCAGGGGAAAAGGAGTGTATCTGCTGAAGGCTGAGGAGATCTTTAAGGCTCAGAAGAGCCTTTTCAACCTGTATCCAGCTAGTGTTTTGCGTAAGCAAGGCCCCACAGATAATTTCAAACTGCTGGCTTCTGGTTTGCGGGTAGGTATAATCGTCAGGATGATATCCCTGGATAGAGCCGGTTTTTGTGGGATTTGTCCCCCCGGCTTCACGGAGCTCGGTTAAAGGCCACCAGCCCTGAGGGCCATAAGAAGTAAGAAGACAATCGTAGATCTTCCTGATAACAGGCTTCATACCTGTTTTTTCGATACTGAGATCTTGCATACTCTTTTTCATTTAAACATCTTATACTAAAGGAATAGTTTAAAGCTTTTTCAGGATTAGCCTTTTTGCATTTTCATTTTCGAACTTTTCTTGTTTTACTAATTTACTATCTTTACTGATTTACTAGCTTTACAGTTTTACTATCTTTACTGATTTACTAGCTTTACAGTTTTACTAGCTTTACAGTTTTACTATTTAGTGCTTTACAACTTTGCTACCTTGATAACTTTATTATTTTTCTTAATCTAAGCGCCCAAAGTTTATTTCGATTTTTCCTTACATGTGTAATCAAAAAAAGAAAAGTGTTTTACTCTGTCGTCTTGAGACAGAATGGAAATTCCAGTAAATATGAACTAATCAAGCGTTTTAAAAAAGAAGTTAATTACTTTCGGAGGCAGTTTTGAATTTATCTAAGACGGCACTAACGCCCTGCTTTGCAGGCTGTTCTTCACTCTGTACAGCGGTATAAGATCCGGGAGCCCGAGACTTTGCCGGAGAATATTTGATAGCAAGCACTCTCATTATACTGAGCACAAATAGTAATGCCGCAAGACTTAAAATAAATTCATATCCAAATTCCTTTGAATAAAGGCCGACTGCGATTTCACGCAGGACTATAAATATTGTGGCATCTGTGATGTCCGTAAGCCTGATCCTGTCATTTTCCTGATAATCAACAAAAGCTTTGAAAAGGTCAATTACAATAAAAACCGTCAGTACACTTGTTACCATTTGACTGAATCCGCTTTCGAGAGACTCAAAAATAATGAGACGGATATCCAGCAAGGTCTTTATCATTCCCATAACTAAAGCCAGCAGTAGTATATAAAGAAAGATTATACTGATGCTATCAGTGACTCTTTTGAATAATTTAATACTATCCATTTTATCTCCTATATCCACTGCCTCTCATATTTTAGATCCTATATATAGTTTTTCATACAATTCTTTATACTTATTCAAGAAATATATTCTTGAGTTGTAACCACCTCCTTCTTTATCCCTTCTCTATTCTTTCTCTATTTTTTCTCTATTCTTTCTCTATTTTTTCTCTATTTTTTCTCTATTCTTTCCCTGCTTTTTCTGTTCTTTCTCTATTCTTTCCCTGCTTTTTCTGTTCTTTCTCTATTCTTTCCCTGCTTTTTCTGTTCTTTCTCTGTTCCTTTCTCCTTTCTATCCTCTATTACTTTCTTAGACAACCTTTCAGATGAAATGATCTCTGGAAGGCATCTAATCTTTCATTCATATCTCAGTGCATCCACGGGTTTCAGTTCAGATGCATTTTTTGCAGGCACAAGACCTGCAATCAGTCCTACAACTATGGAAACTAAGGTCGAAATAAAGGTAGCTTTAAAGCTGAGGGCGAATTCGAAGGGAGAATTCATTTTTATAGATATGAAGAAAAGAACTGCCTGTACTACAACTGTGCCAAGGAGAATACCTATGATTCCACCTACAAGGCTGATCATTGCGGAATTGCAAAGAAAGATCAGCATTATATCGTGGTTTTTTGCTCCTATGGCTTTCATAATCCCTATCTCTTTAGTTTTCTCAAGGACAGACGTAAACATCGTATTTGCAATTCCTGTAGAACCTACAAGGAGAGAAATACCTGCAATGAACGCCAGGAATGCGGTAAGGCCGTTAATCATCTTTCTGGTGCTATCAATTGCTTCTTTTTGAGAATTCACATAAAAGTCCTGGGTATCCTCGGTAACTTTTCTCGAGAGCCTCATTTTGCGTTCGATTTCTTTAAGGGCTGCTTCATAATCTGCATCTTTTTTGAGTTTGACTTCTATTGTGCTATAGACATACGTGGTGCTGTAGTCGTCCGTTTCTGTCTCAGAAATACCCTCGTGATCGGGAAGAGAATATGCATCCTGGTAAGACATATATAGGCTGCTTCCGAAAAGTCCTGTAAGGCCTCCAAGAAGCCCGCTACCCGTTGCCAGAATCCCGACTACCCTATATGACTTACCGTTTAATAGAACCATCTCGTTGAGCCTGATTTCCCTCTTGAAAGTCTTTTTTGCAAGTTCATTTGAAAGAACCACAACGTTTCGATCTCCGGTTCCCAGCATTCGACCCTGCTCTACTTCTTTCTTTGAGATTTTAGACCAGACAGCTGGGTCCACACCCTGGATCCAGACAGTAGTACTCTCGCCCCCGATCTTCATTTCTGCGCCTTTGTCAACATTAACATTGATATATTCAATAGCTGGAATGCTACGCAGGGTAAGTACATCCATATTTGTGAGTTGAGATTCCGTCTCCTGTTCAAACTCAATAGGGTTGGATTCATTATTCTGAGTTTCCTCTTCAGTCTCTACGGTCTCTGTAGTTGTCTCCGAGTAATCTCCCGAAATTTCTGAACTTCCGTCCGTACTACTGTCCGTATTTTCCGAATCCGCTACTGCGAATTCTTCGTCGGTTACCCGGAAGGGTGTCGAGGCTACGATTGTAATGATATCACCACCGAAGCCTTCCAGAGTTTCAGTTACCTCTTTTTCGAAATATTCCCCTGTAGTGACAATTGCCATTACCGAGGCAATGCCTATTATTATCCCTATTATAGTCAGCCAGCTTCTCAGCTTATTGGCTTTGACCATACTAAAGGCAATTTTTAAGATCTTTCCCGGCTTCATGGAACACAGACTCCGTTTTCCGCGTTCTTTTGATTTACTTGTCCGGGTCATCGAACTTTATTTCATTAAGTTCTTCTTGCTGTGCATTCTTCATTTTCATCTTCTTTTGGCGCCTTTTATAGAGAACAGCGCCTGCTACACAGGCGAGTATAGCTAATCCTATATACTTCAGTGAGCTCGAATTACCCCCTTTCGATTCATCAGACTCGGCTAATGGGGTGAAAGACGAGGAATAAAGTGGTATCTCCCTTTCCACAGTCTGTCTTATCCCATCATTTGAGGTGTAGCTAATTTCAAATTTAATAGGAAGCTCTTTATCCATAGCTGCAGGTTTCAGGTTGAAATCGGCAATTGTATTGTCTCCCTTTTGCAGGTTCCCAAGAACTACTGAGTTACTGCTGCCGCCTGCAACAGTCCAGTTTGCCTGTAAGGGGACAGAAACCTTGACTGAATTTGCCGCATTGTTTCCAATGTTAGAAACTGTAAAAGTATAAGCGCCAGTCGGGCTTCTTTCCATGAATGCGATATCGAAATCCGTGGTGCCTCCGACATAAACTCCTGCTTTGCTTTTGATCTCTTTTCGCTTCTGGTTTTCTACAGTGCCTGCTTCCGTGATAGTCTTGAGTTCCTCAACGTCATCGTAGGTGAGCACCATGTCCAGCTTATAAAGGCCTGGCTTTGTATTGACGTTTGTCAGAACCTGAAAGCTGACATTTTCAGTGTCTCCAATGTCAATCAGGTTAATGTGTTTAACATTGCTTGAACCCACAGGCAGGATTACATCAT
Organism: Methanosarcina spelaei; assembly: GCF_002287235.1. GTDB lineage: Archaea > Halobacteriota > Methanosarcinia > Methanosarcinales > Methanosarcinaceae > Methanosarcina > Methanosarcina spelaei. Next base: position 27,168 of record NZ_LMVP01000224.1, on the reverse strand, counting down.
TAGCACAATCCCAGGAAAACATGGCGTTTTTCAAGGGGGAATTTCCCACATTTTTTATGCCGAAAATAAGATTAGTTTTCTGTCCTGGTACCATTTTTTCGACATTAATATATTCAATTTCAGCATTTGATTCACTATCAATTTCTATGTCAAATTCACTTGAACGGGAGACTCTGCTCCTATCTTTAGTTGTGTAAACGTATACTTTCAAAGGATATTTGCCTTCATTGACGCTGTTTTCTACTCCCAACTTGAATTTCACTACCTTCTGGCGGTTATCTTCATAGCGTTTTCCTAGAGTGCCTATGTTCTTTACAAGTGTTTCACCGGTAAGAGCCTTGAAAGGGTACTCGGGCTTGATTTCAAGAACACAGTTCTCAAGATCATCATATCCTGTATTCTGGATCGAAAGCCTTATTTCAAGGACATCTCCGGGTTTTACCGGATCCGGGTCCTGGTTGAGCAGGTCAAGGGTTAAGCCTTTATCAAGACCCGAACTAATATTGGAAGTACTCTTCTCATCAGTGCTCTCGCCTTCTAAAGTATCTTCCGCCAGCACAGGTTGAACGCAGAAGAAAAACAGTAAAAGCAAGCAAATAAAACTTGTAAGTTTAAATCCCATCTCAATTCCTCATTTTTTACTTATACAATAACTTTATAAAATGTCCAAAGAAGTTTTATCGGACGCATATTGTCCGAATGGAGGTTAATGTAATTTGAATATTGAGATAATCTCAATAATCTGAAATAGTTTAAATAACTTGAAATAGTTTAAATAATCGAAAGTAATCTAAACAGTCTTAATTTAGTATGAATAATCTAAACTTAGCTTGAATATGATTTAATCTCTGCTAAAAATATCCCGTAGTTTTTTCTTTCAGGTTTCGGCCTCAAGCACCATGTTTTGAGCTTCGGGGTCAAGTTTTTCTTCATTCATTTCATCCCTGACGATTTTTCCATCCTTCAGTTCAATATGCCTGCTTGCATATTTTGCAAGGTGCAGATCATGCGTAACCATAACTATTGTTTTCCCTTCCTCTTTCCAGAGCCTGTGTAGAGTTGCCAGTAATTCTTTTCCTGTAACACTGTCCAGAGCCCCTGTTGGTTCATCTGCGAGAATGATTTCGGGATTACATGCCAGAGCTCTAGCAATCGAGACTCTTTGTTGCTGGCCACCTGAAAGTTGAGAAGGTTTATGCTGAATTTTATCCGAAAGCCCTAAAAGCGCAAGCATTTTCTTTGCACGTTTTTCTGCCACCTTATCGTCAATTTCTTGGATTTCCAGGGGTAAAAGCACATTTTCAAGAGCCGTCATACCAGGAATTAGGTTATACTGCTGGAAAACAAACCCTATTGTCCTGCCTCTGAGGGCTGCAAGGTCAGATTCTTCAAGGTGAGCTATATTCCGACCTTTCAGGAAAATCTGACCTTTTGTAGGGATGTCCAGGCAACCCACGAGGTTCATCATTGTGGATTTTCCACTTCCAGAGGGCCCGACTATTGCAACGAATTCTCCTTTTCTTAGTTGAACGCTCACAGCTTTCAGGGCATTAACCCGAACTTCTCCCATTTGATAAATTTTCCATACATTCTGAAAGGCTATAAGTACATTTTCCATGTTTTCTCCTGTAAAACTTAATAAACTAATTATAATTAATCATTTAAAAGTTTATTCGTTTTTGAATATTATTAAAGATACTTACTATCTTTATAAAAAAATAAGATAAAATATGAAAACCGATTAAAAAGAGATACAAACTCACAAAAAACACCCAGAGCAAAAGTATTTTTTAGTAACTTATTCAAAGTCCGAGTCCTCAAAAAGAAATAACTCATCGATTGTGGTGTCCAGGCACCTTGAGATCCGGTATGCAAGCTTTAGTGAGGGATTGTATTTTCCTTTTTCAAGAAAAACAATGGTTTCTCTCCGGACGCCTACCATTTTTGCAAGGTCTTCCTGAGTAAGGTCATGCCTGGCCCGAAATTCCTTGATTCTTGTTTTCACGATTTTCCCTCCTAAGTCCTTACTCAACGTCACCTTTTCGTGTAAAATACCACCTGAAGATATTTGCTGAAATGGTCATAAAGAAAAGAAGTATACCAAGCACACTTTCAGCAGTAAAATCAACCATTTTGAAGAAGTTCGCCAAGTAGAGTACTGAAATGAGTATCAGTGTCAGAAGCCAGGAATAAGTTATCCCGTAAGCTGCAAGTTTTTTTGTCCTTTCATCCCTGTCCGGAAGGTCACCCTGCCTAAAGAACCTTAAGGCTGTCACAATAAAGAGGACTAGCCCCATGCTTATTAGAAAACTCGAAAACGAGGCATCGTGTTCATAAAAAGTTGCTGATACTATTCCAGCAAGTAGAACAATAACTCCTAAAGCGAGCTTGTAAACATATCTCTTTTCCATATTTCTCATAGCTGTCCCTTTGTATAATCTCAGTTTATTAACATGAGTAACCAGTGAAATCGATTTTATTTGACAATACCAAGGTATTGTTCCTTATTTACAACATAATATTAGATATTCATAACATTTAATTGTATTTATCTAACATTTAGTTAGATTTAGATAACATATGCTAGATCCATATAACATATACTAATATTTAAACTTTATCTAAAAGAGACCTCAGACCTAGGTTAAAATCAAACTTCCTTTTATCTATTATTTTTTCTGAAGATATTTCGGAATATGTAGACAAGAAACATCTGAAGATATTCCGGAATATGTAGACAAGAAACATCTGAAGTGATCAAAAACACAAATGTCTTATAAGACAGAAGATCCCTTAAAAGGCATAAGATTTTTTATTACAGGTTCTGGAGCAGATTAAAATGACCCTTGTTATAGCTTTTATAGGAAAAAACGGTGCAGTAATGACCGGAGACCTGCGGGAAATCACATTCGAAGGAGAGAAGCAAAACAGAGATAAGCTTGAAAAAGAGCTTTATAACGGGACAATAGTTACGGACGACGAGCTCGCAAATAAAGCACGTGAATTCGGGATCGGCATAACTGTTACGGACTGCAAAAGCAAGATTTCGGAAAGAGATGGTGTTTTGATAGGAGAAGTCTCTTCAATTGAAGGCGGGGTCACCAAAAAAAGAAGACTCTATGCCTCAGCTGGGAATTACGCAATTGCCGAGCTCAGGAATTCCGAGATAACCTTAACCTCGCACGCAAAGGGAAGCAACCTGATCGTCCTCGGAAACGATTTCACAAAGCAGGTAGCCAATAAATGCTTCAAAGACAACTGGACAAAGAAAAGTACTTTTCAGGACGCTGTAAAAATTCTTATCCTCTGTATAGAAACCGCAGCCAGGAAAACTGCTTCTGTGAGCAAGCAGTTCTTTTTGATTCAGACTGCCTCGAATGTTGATGTTTTAAAAATTGTAGAAAAGGACAGAAATAGCTGAAAAATAGAAAAGGCAATCAGTTTTCTAAGTTTTTCACTTTTGTTATTCTATAACTTAGTAACTCAGGTAATTTTAATATTATTCTATGAGATTTAAGTCTAAAAGTGCCTGATTTATAGATTTAAAAAAGTAAAAGTAGAAGTAAAAGTAAAAGTAAAAGTAAAAGTAAAAGTAAAAGTAAAAGTAAAAGTAAATCTATTATTTCTATTTAGTATTTTACCGGATTAGAACCATACCTTGAACCAGTTCTTTTTTCAGCTTCCACTTTTATTTTATGCCAACCAGAACGACATTCCTTTTTATGAATCATTTGTTTTACAGCATAAGCAAGCCCCATAGTTGCTAAGACAAAACCCACTATTTTCATGCTTTTATACACTTTAATTCACCCCAATTATTATCGCACCTTATCATTTATTAACATAAGCAAACAGTTAATAAAAAATCAGTGTAATTTTAAATGACATTTCAAAAGCCAATATTTTAAAAATTGTAGAAAAAGACCGACTAATATGAGAGATCGAACAAATAGTTAAAATGGCCAAATGAGTAGATAAATAACTAAAGGATTAAATGAACAGATGAGAAAGCAGAGAAATTCTCTGCCAGGAATTTTTCGGCTTATTCATCTGCAAAAAGCTCGACAAATTCGAATTTTGTCACATCGAACAGGCCTTTATCTCCCAATTTAAGTTCAGGAATTACTAGAAGCGACATAAATGAAAGTGTCATAAAAGGCGACATAAGTGAGGTTCCCAGTTTCCTGGCTTCTTCATTTAACTGCTCGTACCTTGCAGCTACTTCTTTTCCGTCCAGAGTACTCATGAGGCCTGAAACCTCCAGTGGGAGATCAAGAAGGTTTTCTGCGGTCCCAACAACGATTCCTCCCCGGTTTTCGACCAACCTGTTGACGGCTCCGACAATTTCTTCGTCCGTTGCTCCGACTGCAATTATATTATGACTGTCATGGGCAATGCTGCTTGCAATAGCCCCTTTTTTCAGGCCTATATTCTTAATGAAACCGATCTGGGCAGGGTCATTGGCATATCTGCTCAGGACAACCATTTTCAAAATATCCCTTCCTGGGTCCGAAACTAGGTTTCCGTTTTCTACTTTCGGAAGCACCGTTTCCTGGCCTGTGACGAGTTCTCCGTCCTGGGCAACTATTACTCGGATTTTTTTTATCTTTTTTTCCATTTGTTTTTCCATCTGTTCCCTTTTAATCTCCGAATCAGGCAGAGTCAACTTTATATCGTCAATAGAAATCTTGCCTCTGTTGAATACGTTTTTTACAGGAGCTTTTTCAACTGAAAAAAGTACCTTTCCGTTATCATAAACACAATTTCCGTCAATGAAGGTCTTCATTACATTGAATGATTTGAGGTTGTCTATGATAATGAAATCGGCAGGATCTCCCTCACGCAGCATCCCGACATTAAGCCCGTAGTGTTCAACAGGATTGATAACTGCTGCCCTTATGAGGTTATAAATGTCAAGTCCTTTTTCTTGTCCGCGCCTTAGAAGCTTATCGATATGTCCCTCATATATCAGAGTATCAGGATGAGAATCATCGGTGCAGAGCATGATCGATTCTGGATATTCATCGATTAACTTATGTAGCGTCTCGAAATTCCGGGCTGAACTACCCTCCCGAATCAGTATTTTCATCCCAAGCTTTATTTTCTCAACCGCTTCTTCGTAAGTAAAAGATTCGTGATCTGTAGAAATTCCTGCACCCACGTACTTCTGGAGATCGGCTCCTCTCAAACCTGGAGCGTGCCCATCTATAACTTTACCGTACTTTTTCGCAGATTCAAGTTTTTCCATTACCTCAGGGAACTCCATAACAACGCCAGGGAAATTCATCATCTCCGAAAGGTAGTACAGGTCGTCTCTTGCCAGCAATCGGTCAACAGTGTCGGCATCCAGCACCGCTCCCGAAGATTCAAAAGGCGTAGCCGGCACACAGGACGGCACTCCGAAAAAGGCCTTCAGAGGCACTTTTCCGGCATCCTCAAGCATGTAATCAATGCCCTCTTCTCCCATGACGTTTGCAATCTCATGAGGGTCACTAACAACTGCAACCGTACCTCTTGCAACGACCATCCGGGCAAAAACCGAAGGCACGGTCATCGAACTTTCTATGTGCACATGAGCGTCTACAAGCCCTGGAAGGATATACTGTTCATTCTCGTGCTCCTTCTCGTGCTCCTTCTCTTTAATACTGATAATCTTCCCGTTTTCAACGGCAATTTCACCTTTGAATTTCCGCCTGGAAATGGCATCAACAATAATTCCCTGGTACGTTTGCATAGTGATTCATTGCAACCGTAAATTTATAAATTTTTTCAAATAAGCTGATGTTGAGCAGGTACAGATCTCTGAAAAGTTGTGGAAGAATATCAGAGAAAGTAACAGTGAGAAATTCGAAGGTAAGATGTTTAATTAATTGAAATATAATTATAAATAAAAATATAACTATAAATGTAAATATAACTATAAATGTAAATATAACTATAACTGTAAATATAAATATAAATATAAATATTGAGTGTTAATTGTGAATGAAATATAAATACGATACAAAAGTACAATAATATATGGAAAAAAGTCATATAGAGATAAAAAGGCTGAAAATCCGGAAAATGAAGCGTGATGAAGCCGAATTTGCAATCCAAATGGCAGCCGGCGAAGGATGGAACCCTGGCATCCATGACGGGGAAATTTTCTATGATACCGATCCTGACGGTTTTTTTATTGCAGAGATTGACGAAAAGCCGGTAGGCTGTGTCTCTGCTGTCGCATATGACGATTCCTTTGGTTTTTTTGGCTTCTATGTAGTTAAACCCGAATTCAGGAAAAAAGGAATTGGGACGAAATTGACTGAAAAATCCCTGGAAAATCTGGGAAACAGGAATATCGGGCTTGATGGGGTATTGGAAAACGAAAAAAAGTACCAGGAGCTTATGAAGTTCAAATCCTTTTACAGCAACCTGCGTTTTGAAGGAAGAGGTGAAGGAGAAGTTCCGAATGGACTTGTAAAAATCTCGGACGTCCCATTTGAAAGTCTGCTTGAGTACGACAGGGAAATGTTTCCGGCTCCAAGACCTGTTTTTCTGGAAAAATGGATTAAACAACCTGATTCTTATGCCTTTGCAGCCGTTGAAGCCGGTAAGCTGAAAGGATACGGTGTTATAAGGAAATGCCAGAACGGATACAAAATAGGCCCTCTTTTTGCCGATGACCCGATAACAGCGGAGAAAATCTTTCTGGCTCTCAAGGCCTCTGTTCCGGATGAAGCCATATATCTTGATGTTCCGGAACCAAACAAAAAAGCAATGGAGATTGCCAAGAAATATGAAATGACTGTGATGTTCAAAACTATTCGGATGTACAGTCGAGAAGAGCCTGACATAAACCTTGAAAAGGTCTACGGGGTCACGACTTTCGAGCTTGGGTGAAGGTTTGTAAGGTCAATCCTATCCTGAATCTCATCCAATTTACTTCTAAGTTCAGGATTTAAGTTCTTAATCTTTTTTCAGCTTATTAAATTCGTTTTGAATCTGCGGCAAATATATCTTTAAATCTATATTGACGCTTACATTAACATCTGTTTTTGTTCTACCTCTGTTTTTGTTCTACCTTTGTGATTGGATTAGCTTCAGACTTCACCACAAAATTTGAGCCTATCACAATATTTTGCATCAGCTTTCTTAAGGTTTCTTCATGCTCATATTCATTAAATTTTTCTTCTCTCTTCTTATAATCGTCTAATGGCAATGAAATTGATATGTGCTCGTAGCTTTCATGATATTGGATGGTTTCTTCTCTTTTCATTTCAGATTTTAACAGCTTTTCATATGAGTATCTTTCAGGACAATTATTAGGAAGGTCAGATAAAACATAAATACAACATAAAAGTACAGTAATACATGGAAAAAAATAATATAGAGATTCAAGGGCTGAAAATCCGGAAAATGAGACGTGATGAAACCGAATTTGTGGTCCAAATGGAAGCCGCCCAAGGATGGATCCCTGGCATCCATGATGGGAAACTTTATTATGAAACCGATCCTGACGGTTTTTTTATTGCAGAATTTGAAGGAGAGCCCATAGGCTGTGTCTCTGCTGTTGCATATGATGATTCCTTTGGTTTTATTGGCGTCTATGTGGTTAAACCCGAATTCAGGAATAAAGGAGTAGGGATTAAATTAACTGAAAAATTCCTGGAACGGATGGGAAACAGAAATATTGGGCTTGATGCAGTAGTGGAAAACGAAAAGAAGTACCAGAAGCTTATGAAGTTCAAGTCCTTTTACAGCAACTTGCGCTTTGAAGGAAGAGGTGGAGGAGAGGTTCCGGATAGGCTTGTAAAAATCTCAGATGTACCATTTGAGAGCCTGCTGGAGTACGACAGGGAAATGTTTCCGGCTCCAAGACCTACCTTTCTGGAAAACTGGATTAAACAACCTGATTCTTATGCCTTTGCAACCGTTGAAGCCGGAAAGCTGAAAGGATACGGCGTTATAAGGAAATGCCATAACGGATACAGAATAGGCCCTCTTTTTGCCGATGATGCGATAACGGCAGAAAACATCTTTCTGGCTCTCAAGGCCTCTGTTCCGGACGAAGCTATATATATGGATGTTCCGGAACCAAACAAAAAAGCAATGGAGATTGCCAAGAAATATGAAATGACTGTAATGTTCAAAACTATCCGGATGTACAGCCGGGAAGAACCTGATATAAACCTTGAAAAGGTTTACGTGGTCACTACTATCGAACTTGGGTGAAGGATTCTAATCGACCTGTAAAAACGGAACTAAAATCATTTTCCAAGAAACAGATCTGGAACCGTAGGCATTGCAAGCCATTGGGCGAATTTGTTATAGGTTCTGCCAAGCTTTTGTGCAAGTTCTATACCTTTTTCGGTTCCTGTAATTAGCTTGCTATAGTTAGAATCAGGATCACTCAATTTTACGAGAAATCGATTCAATTTATTGAGAGGTTTAATTAACTTTTTCTGGTCAGAATTAGTATTTATTTCATCAAAGCTATCCTGAATTTTTTCCATCTCGCTATCAATTTTTGGATCTAAGTCTTCAAGTTCGTCTTTTAAATTATTAAACTCAGTCCGAATCTGTGGCAAATCTATGTTTAAATCTATATTGATGTTTACATTAACGTCGACGTCAAAATTTGTTTTTTGTTCTATTTTTGTGATCGGAGTAGCTTCTGACTTCACCACAATGTTTGGGCTTACCACAATTTTTTGCATCAGGTTTCTGAAAGTTTCGCCATGTTCATACTCATTAAGTCTTTCTTCTTTTCTCTTGTAGCCATTTAATAGTACTGAAATTGGTACATGCTTATAGCTCTCATGACATTGGATAGTATTTTCGTTTTCCATTTCTGCTTTTAACAATTTTTCGTAGGAGTACCTCTCAAGACAATTTTTTGAACAGTTGCAAGGAATTTGTTTACTGACTTTTATCTTTTTTATAGAAGCGTTTATTTCATCTAGATGGATACAAATAGCTCCGAGAACCCATCTTTTATTGTTACCTTTTATTCTGATTTCGATTTGTCTTTCATCTAGCTTCATCTTTACAAGAGCACTAGAGTTTTGGAATTTCAATACTGCTCCCTCTCTCCAGCAGAGAGGCATTCCATTCTCTTTTATCATGAGATTCTCATGCATGCGCACAATAAAACGAGTAATTATGCCGGAAGGCAAAAAGTAGTCATAACAATAATAGAAGCAAAGATCATCTTCCTTATTCCACTCAAAATTGTCGGGCTCATTTTTAGGTAATAATTCAGGAATAAGATAGTTACTCTTATTTGGAAGTTCATATGAAAGCTCAAATTTATTCATTAATTCCATAAGTTGGGGATGAACAGAAAACGGATATTTTTTAGTATTCCATATATGGCTCAGTTCACTTTGTGGCAGTACACCTTCATTATCGAGAACAGATTTTGTAGATAAAATTTTATAAAATGCTCCTGTAGCCCATTCAGGTTTTAATATTACAATATTCTTTAGTGTTAATCTATCTTTAAAATGAAGAGTTACTCCCAAATAATTCAAATAATCATCTAATATAGTTATATTCTTTTCGTCTAAACCTTCGGATTTGCAAATATCATAAAATCTGTAATAGTTAATCCAATTTTCACCAAGATCTTCCAATTTTTGTCTTACTTTAAACCACGAGTCTACCCACTTAGCCTTCATTAAAGGTAGATCCCAGGCAGTTTCACTAATTATTTCTTTTAAAACGGGAATTCCTTTACCATCTTTACTATCAATTTTTAGGTAATCGACAATTTGAGGAAATTTGCTTTTCAAATCTTTCAGGTTAAGATCGTCATTACTTTCATTCATTTTGCTCATTACAAGTATTACAGGGCTGTCTTCTCCAAAAGCTTCAATCGTGTGCAACCAGTAGTAAATATTATCATAATCTTTTGTTTTCCGGGCATTCCATAAAAGTAAATAGAGCGATCGTTTTGTCAGGAAAAACTGGTGAGTTGCGTGATAGATTTCCTGTCCTCCAAAATCCCATATATTTAGCTTGATTTCACTATTTCCTGAATCTGGAGCAGGAATTTTCCATTTTGATATATTTATCCCTTCAGTAATTTTAGAATATTCCAAAAACTTATCATTAATTAACCTGTAAGCGAGACAAGATTTTCCAACTTCCCCATTACCAACCAATATTAGTTTAGCTTCATTATTTTCAGTAGTTTTTGATTGATTAAAATAGGTAACAATAGCTTCCACCCCTCTTGAAGCAATTTCTGGAGGGGGTGAAGTTAACTTATCATCATCTACGTAAAGTGTTTTAAGGTTTTTAAGTTCTCCAATTTCTGGTGGAAGCTGTGTCATCTGATTACGATATAAGGAAAGTGTCTCAAGATTCTTAAGCCTTCCAATTTCTGATGGCAACTGGGTCAGCTTGTTCTTACTTAGTGCAAGGATTGAAAGGTTTTTAAGTTTTCCAATTTCTGATGGAAGCTGTGTCAGCTGGTTGCAATATAGGAAAAGTGTCTCAAGATTTTTAAGCTCTCCAATCTCTGGAGGTATTTGGGTTAGTTTATTATTAAACAATGTAAGCGCTTTAAGGTTTTTAAGTTCTTTAATTTCTCGTGGCAGTTCAGTCAGCTGATTATCATATAAGTTAAGAATTGTAAGGTTTTTAAGTTTTCCAATTTCTGATGGCAGCTGCATAAGCTGATTCCTAGATAAGTCAAGTGTTGTAAGGTTTTTAAGTTCTCCAATCTCTTGTGGCAGTGTAGTCAGGGTATTTTCAGACAAATCAAGTATTGTAAGGTTTTTAAGTTCTCCAATTTCTCGTGGCACTTGTGTTAGCTGATTCCCAGATAAATTAAGGTTTGTAAGGTTTTTTTCCTTAGCTACACTAATACGCTGTCCAACTTTTTCATTTGTCATCGGTATGCTCCATTTATATTATATCCAACATAATATTTAGGAGGGTCAATTCCTTTTCTGAGTATTACTGTTTAACTCTAATATCTTTTTCTTTTTTCGAATCTCACTATCAAGGTACAACTCTCTCTTGCAGTTATTTTTTAAAATAAGTTCGTTGCTTTCTGAAAACCAAACTGAAACCTCAAACCCCGATTAATAATTAATACCACCTCTACAATTATTCTCTTCATGTCCCCCAAAGCCGGATGGCAGTTCTGGATAGACCGCGGAGGCACGTTTACTGATATCGTAGCCCGCAGCCCTGATGGAAAACTGATCACACACAAGCTTCTTTCCGACGATCCGTGTCATTATAAAGATGCAGCCATGCACGGAATCCGACAGATTCTCGGGCTGCCAGGAAATGCGTCTCTGCCTGCTGAAATCATAGAATCCGTGAAAATGGGAACAACAGTCGGTACAAATGCTCTTCTTGAGCGGAAAGGAGAACGGACTGTACTTGTTATAAATAGGGGGTTCGGGGATGTTTTGAGAATCGGGTACCAGAACCGTCCGGATATTTTTGCTCAGAAAATCGAACTTCCGGAACAGCTTTATGAAAGGGTTATCGAGGTTTCCGGAAGGGCCGGAGCCGATGGAAAAGAGTTTGTGCCTCTTGACCTCGAAAACGCAAAAAAAGCTCTTGAAGCGGCTTTTGAAGCCGGAATTCGCTCAGCTGCAATCGTACTTATGCATGCATACAGGTATCCTGAGCATGAACTCAAACTCGGCAGGCTTGCCAGAGAAATCGGTTTTACGCAGGTTTCCCTCTCCCATCAGGCAAGCCCACTAATTAAACTCGTAAGCAGGGGGGAAACAACCGTAGTGGATGCATATCTCTCTCCTGTGCTCCGCAGATACGTTAATATGGTACAGGAATCCCTGGAAGACGGAAAGGAGGAAAAAGAAAGTGGGGATAGGGCAGAAAAAGGGAATGGAGATGGGAACGAAAAAGAATATGGAGACAGGATAGAAAAAGAAAATGGGGAAGGGACAGAAAATGGAACCGAAACAAATAGCGGGGAAGGAAAAGAGAACAAAGTTAAAAGAAGTCCCAGGCTTATGTTTATGCAGTCCAGTGGAGGGCTTACGGATGCGGAAACTTTTCAGGGCAAGGACTGTATTCTGTCCGGTCCAGCCGGTGGGATTGTTGGAGCGGTTGCAACCTCGGAAATGGCAGGGGCGAGAAAAATCATTACTTTCGATATGGGTGGCACATCTACGGATGTAGCCCAGTACAGCGGAGAATACGAGCGAAGCCTTGAAACCGAGATTGCTGGGGTACGCCTGCGTTCGCCTATGATGCGCATACATACGGTTGCAGCAGGCGGAGGTTCCATACTTCATTACGAGGGAGGCAGGTTCAGGGTAGGGCCGGATTCGGCAGGTTCGGATCCAGGGCCGGCGTGTTATCGTAAAGGAGGGCCGCTTACGGTTACCGACTGCAATGTCATGCTTGGAAAGTTGCAGCCTGAGTTTTTCCCAAGAATCTTTGGGCCTGAGGCTGATCAGCCTCTTGACTCCGAACTTGTGCACAGGAAATTCGAAGAGCTTGCAGAAAAGGTTTCAGGTGAAGGCAAAAACGAAAGCAATAGCCGGACGCCTGAGCAGGTAGCCGAGGGCTTCCTTTCGGTTGCAGTCGAGAATATGGCCAATGCCATCAAGAAAATCTCGGTCCAGAGAGGATACAATATAAAAGAGTATACTCTCTGCTGTTTTGGAGGAGCTGCTGCTCAGCATGCCTGCAGGGTTGCAGACAGCCTTGGGATCAAAAGCATCTTCATTCATCCGTATGCAGGTGTACTTTCGGCATATGGCATGGGACTTGCAGACCAGATACTTATAAAAGAACGCTATATAGGCAGCGAGCTCTCGGACACGCTGGTAGATAATTTGAAAACGATATTTTCCGAGCTTGAGCATAAAGGCCGCTTGCGCATGCTCAAACAGGGCGTGCAGCAATCTCGAATAACTGCGCTCTATAAGGTCCATATGCGTTATGCAGGTTCAGATACACAGCTTGTCATCGACTTTTCGGACACGGATGTTCTCACGAAGGGCTTTGAGGAAGCCCACAGGAAGCGCTTCGGATTTGTAATGGAAGGAAAATCCCTGATTGTTGAAGCTGTTTCGGTAGATATCATCGGAATTAACGAAAGAGTTCTGGACCCTGTGCTGGAAAAGGAAGAGAATCCTGTTTTCTCTCCTGTCGCTGCGGTGAAGATGTACAGCAATGGAGAGTTTCACGATACCCCGGTTTTTCAGAGGGATGAGCTCAAGCCCGGAACCCATGTAAGCGGTCCGGCAGTGCTTATTGAGAAAAACACAACCATTGTGCTCGAACCCGGTTGGAAAGGCACGATTACTGAACGCAACCACCTTTTCCTTAAACGGGAAGTTCCACTCTCGGGCCATGCAGCCATAGGAACAGATGTTGATCCTGTAATGCTCGAGATTTTCAATAACAGATTCATGTCAGTTGCCGAGCAGATGGGTTTTACCCTTCAGAACACTGCCCACTCAGTAAACATAAAGGAGAGGCTGGACTTCTCCTGTGCTCTTTTTGATAGTCAGGGAAACCTGGTAGCAAATGCTCCTCATATCCCTGTGCATCTGGGCTCAATGGGAGAATGTGTAAAATCCCTTATCCGGACACAGTTACAGGAAATGCATGCCGGGGATGTATTTTTGATCAATTCCCCATACCATGGAGGAACCCATCTTCCTGACATTACGGTTGTTACCCCGATGTTTGGAAACTCCAGAAAAATCCTGTTCTACCTGGCTTCCAGAGGCCATCATGCCGATGTTGGAGGAATCAGCCCAGGGTCGATGCCTCCTGGTAGCAGGACAATTGTTGAAGAAGGGGTACTGAGCGAAGGCATGAAAGTCGTAGAACAGGGCCGTTTCTGTGAAGAAAGGCTAAAGACGTGGCTGGGCTCGGGAAAATACCCTGCAAGGAACCCTGACCAGAATATTGCGGATATCCGAGCACAGATTGCAGCAAATGAAAAAGGCCTGTCCGAACTGTGCAGAATGGTTGAAGAGTTTTCCTTTGAAACGGTTGAAGCCTACATGGGACATGTGCAGGATAATGCTGAAGAAGCAGTCAGAAGAGTTATTGACAGGCTTGCAAACGGGAAATTTACTTATACACTCGATGATGGAAACGCAATTAAAGTGAAGGTTACAATTGACCGTAAAAACCGGAGCGCCAAAATTGATTTTACAGGTACTCCTCCTCAGCTCTCAAATAATTTCAATGCTCCGGCATCGGTTTGCATAGCTGCTGTACTTTACGCTTTCAGGATGCTTGTAAAAAGTGACATTCCACTGAATGAAGGCTGCCTGAGGCCGCTTGAGATTATTATTCCCGAGGGCTCTCTGCTCAAGCCAGAGCCTCCTGCTGCCGTTGTTGCAGGGAACGTTGAAACCTCGCAGTACATTGTTGATGCCCTGTTCGGAGCTCTTGGCACGCTTGCGGCTTCTCAGGGTACGATGAACAATTTTACCTTCGGAAATGCTGATTTTCAGTATTATGAAACTATTTGCGGAGGTTCAGGAGCAGGCCCGGACTTTTCAGGAACGGATGCTGTGCACACTCATATGACCAACTCCAGAATTACCGATCCTGAAATTCTTGAGACGAGGTTTCCTGTTTTGCTTGAAGAATTTTCCATCCTGAAAGGAAGCGGTGGAGACGGCAAATTCAGAGGTGGAAACGGGGTTGTCCGAAAGATCAGGTTCCTGAAAGATATGAACGCTGCCATTCTCTCAAGCCACAGAAAACTTCCACCTTTCGGGCTCAAAGGCGGAATGCCTGCAAAATGCGGAAGAAACTCACTTGTCCGCAGGGACGGTAGTGTTCTTCAAATTGAAGGCCAGGCCGAAGTTGAGCTGAAGTCAGGAGAGCTTTTTGTAATCGAGACTCCGGGAGGTGGGGGTTATGGCGAGAAGGAAGATTAATAAACTGTAATCTAAAATAAACTGTAGAGAATTTCGATAAACCTCTAATATCAAGAAGTTACTTATATACCATTTATAAGCAACCAGCCATAAACTGAGGTTTATCGAAATTCTCTGTAATCTAAAATGAACTGTAATCTAAAATGAACTGTAATCTAAAATGAACTGTAATCTAAAATAAACTGTAATCTAAAATTAAGGTGGTTCCTTAATAATCAGTTGATATTTCCCATGGTAGTTACCTATTCGCTTATAATGAGCATGTTTCAAAAATTTCTAATATTTACAATTTTAACCAAAAAAGTAAATTCCGTTTAGATTTATTGATCTTAATTTCTCTATTTTCAGACATTGGTTTAATGGAATTATGTATAATTTTGAAACAAACTCTATGAAGTCTTTCAAGCTTTTAACTATAATTCAGTCTCAGTAAACGGAATTAAATTTCCAATTCTATTATTGTTTGGTCTCATTAAACAAATATGTCAGCAGCCTACACTTATTTTCATTCAATAGCAGATCCTTTTCAGATACTTTTTACATTTTTGTCGGCTACATCAACATTCTGGACTCTGTGTCCAGTAATCCGTATACAGGCTCTTCTAAAGCATAACTTCTAACTATTACATTTTCTTTCGTAACGGTTGCATTGTTCATGAGCATATGTCGAACTCGATCCATATAGGGAAGTCACGATTGAAAGCAAAGGTCTGCAGCTCAGAATATCGGTTTTACCTTTAGAGGAACCTGCTTCTGCTTTGAAAAACGATTTTAAAGTTTCTGGAAGGAGCCTGTTATAGCACAAATGTCTTTAACGGTATGATAATGGCAGCTCCTGCAAGCATAGCTAGCAGGAGTTTACACCATTTACTTAGAGAACTTACGCACTTGAAGTACAATCTCAATCACTTTTATATTAATCACTTTGGGCGTTGTGACCTGTTTAGTGTTTTAAAGAGTTGAAGGTTTAATGCTATTGAGTTATCAGTTCAACCGCATAAGTCCTAACTTATTTGTACAGATTTATCTTCTAATAGGTTCATCCCACTGCGATTCTATGCCCTTTCTTTTTAGCAACACGTTTTTTAATAGAGTATAAGAGTACTGCACCTGCAAGACCACCTAAAATCATTTTACCCATTCTCATTGAAGGCCTCCCCATACCTTTTTCAACTTCTTCTGCTTCATTAAGCATCATTTCTTCCGGTTCTACTTTGGCTTCTTCTTCCTTTTCAACTCTCCCTGACCGGAGTTTGTTCAGGAGATATGCACCAAGGGCCAGCTTAGCATATTTATGTAAAATTCCCCTTTTCCCTGGAGATCCGCCTGACTTCATTCTCTTCATGATATATGCACTAAGCAATAGCTTACCGTACTTGTTCACGTTTCGCAATCTTGCACCCCCATAATTTTTCCCTTGCCAGAGAGTCCCTTATCGTATTTTTCTCCGGAAAGAGGAGTAATGAATTTAGTACTCCTTTATCTATCTTATTGTTCGCATATTATATAACGGCAACTATCAAAGGTATACAATAATTTTTAACTGATTTCGAATTTTCGGGGCTGTTAATTGCCCGACGAAAAAAATCGGAAATTATTGAAACTGGTGCAGCAAACCTCATTGAAAAATTGTCTTTAAGACTCTGAAGATAATAAATATTTGGAAACATTAAAGAAGACAGGCTTTCTATAAATTTAAGTACAGACGAGTTTAGTAGATAAGTGCAGATTAGCGTCGTGTATAATTGTGATAAGTTCCATGTATAAATATAACTGAAATTCTTATGTGAAGTTATACATGAGCATAAGTGTTTAAAAATTGTACATGTTGCAGATATAAGAAAAGCACTTGAATTAAAAAGTACTTGAATTAAAAAGTACTTGAATTAAAAAGTACTTGAATTAAAAAACTTAAATTCTCCTGAAATTTGCCATAAAACTTTCAAGTAACAAAACACATGATGATAAGTCACGAAAGCATTTTGTACTATCGAAAAGAAAAGTAAAAATATGAAACAATCAATAGGAGCAAAACCACTCGCATTTCCGACTCCAACCTGGGTTGTCGGTACATATGACATGAATGGAAAGCCAAATGGCATGACTGCAGCCTGGGGAGGAATCTGCTGTTCCAACCCTCCATGTGTTAGCGTATCCTTAAGAAAAGCGACCTACAGCTATGCAGGGATTATGGAAAACAGGGCATTTACGGTTAGTATCCCGTCAGAAGCTTATGTAAAGCAGGCCGACTACTTCGGCATTACAAGCGGAAGGGACGAAGATAAGTTTGAGGCCACCTGCCTGACGCCGGTAAGAAGCGAGCTTGTACCTGCTCCTTACGTAGGTGAATTTCCGGTTATCCTCGAGTGCAAGCTTCTGCATAACTTTGAGATAGGGCTCCATACCCTGTTTGTAGGAGAAATCCTTGATATTAAAGCCGATGAATCCGTGCTCGATGAAAAAGGAAACCCTGATATTGAGAAAATCAGACCTGTTATATACAACCCTGGAAATAGAGACTACTATGGCGTTGGATGTAACCTTGGAAAAGCTTTTTCGATAGGAAAGGAGTGCTGAACAAAAGTTAATAAAAGTTAATAAAAAATTAATAAAAGAAAATAAAAAGCAGTAGAACTTTCAGAACGGTTACGTCTTTATACATCTCAAATTATTTTTTATTCCTTTCTGAACGTCTTTTTCGCCAGAATCTTCCATCCTTTGAGGTATTTTCCCTCAAATTTTTCCTTCACGGCTTCGAGCAGGGAAGGAATATCCAGATGCTGTGGGCATTTTTCAACACATTGCCCGCACCGGATGCACTGGGAGGCATAACCAGGGACATCACCTCTTATAATTCCCCCGGGTTTTGCCGCATACATAAGTTTTGCTTCACTCTCATTGCCTGACAGGTAAAAGTTATCGTAGATCTCAAAGCAGCCGGGAATATCGACGCCTGAAGGGCAGGGCAAACAATATCTGCAGCCCGTGCAGGCGGTCTTCATAAGTTGCCTGTATTTTTGTTCCGCTTTTTTTACAAGCTGAAGTTCGGCATCAGTCAGGGAATTAGGATATGCCTCAGATGCTATTTTCAGGTTTTCTTCAATATGCGACTCCTCATTCATGCCTGATAGCACAACCGTAACCTCTGGACGGTTCCATATCCATCGAAGGGCCCATTCTGCAGGTGTGCGCTTCACAGGTGCTTCATTCCAGATCTTCTGAACTTCAGGAGGCACGAGATTAGTCAACTTGCCTCCACGCAGGGGTTCCATAATAATAACTCCCAGGCCCTTTGAAGCGGCATACTCAAGCCCTTCCGTTCCGGCCTGGTTCTTTTCGTCCAGAAAGTTATACTGAATCTGGCAGAAAGTCCAGGGATACGCATCCACGATTCGTTTGAAATCGTCAATAGTCCCGTGGAATGAAAAACCGGCATTGACAATCCGGCCGTCAGCCTTTGCCCTGTCAAGGAAATCCAGCACATCAAACTTTTCCATTTTGTCCCATAAAAGCCCCACAAGCCCGTGCACAAGGTAATAATCGATATGGTCAGTTTTCAACCTTTCAAGTTGCGAATTTAGAATACGATCCATGTCCTCTTTCTTTTTTATTGTCCACGAGGGAAGTTTCGTAGCAAGCCTGACCTTTTCTCTGTAACCAGCTTCAAGGGCCCGCCCAAGAAAAGGTTCGCTTTCGCCCATGTGATACGGCCAGGCCGTGTCAATATAGTTAACTCCTTGGTCGATTGCATATCTAACTTGCCGGGTAGCTCTTTCCTCATCAATTGTTCCATCCTCTTTTACAGGGAGGCGCATGCATCCGAATCCCAGTACTGAAAGTTCATCTCCGTTCTTTGGCATTTTTCGGTGTAGCATTTCCGTTACCCCTCTGTTTTAAGCTTTTATGTTATTTTAAGGGTTTCTACACCCGAATTACGCTTCGTTACCCGAGTCCCGTCTCGGGAGGACGGTTCCGTTTCGCTCACTTCGCTCGCTCAAGCGGATTAATTTATGAACAAAGAAGTTTCACTTTCCGAGTCCCGTCACCTGAGTCCCGCCTCAGGAGGACGGTTCCGTTTCGCTCACTTCGCTCGCTCAAGCGGATTAATGGGGTAATTCCGAGATAAAGATACGAATTTAGTTTCAGGAGGACAGCTAGAGTTAAGTTTTAGGATTTGAGGCTTTTTGCTACTTTTAACAAGTTTGGCAGTACTCTGGATTTTCTGGAAATTATAATTTCAAAAAGTTATTGGATGGAAAATTTGATGTCAGAAGATCTGTTTATCCTTCAGCATATAAAGAGTTAATTTTTATTTTAAAGTTTATCCCAAAACCAATTTTATTTTTATATAATCGTATTTTAATTTTTTATGTTTTTCCTTTTTTCCTTGAGTTATTTTTCGTGATCTGAAACTTGATTGATTATTCGGGATACAGGACTCAGAGAAGTAATTTAAGTATTGGGACCAGCTTCACAGTAAATTTGAAAAAATGCTATAAGTTCTTCCATATTATATTAATTTTTAAATATTATGTTTTAATGGAAAATTTTAACTATATAATTTAAAAGATTATATTAACATTATCAAATGAAAAATAAAAAGAAAATGAAGGAATATAATAATGAGACAGGTAAAAAACCACTTTTTAACAGGCTTGGTATCAGCGATTCTGATTTTATTTTTAATTGTTTTTTCATCTACGGCTTCGGCAGCTATTGAACAGGATAATCAGACTACAATAATGGAAAATAAGACTATATACAATCCACTCGATTTTGATAATTTAAACCTTGGTAGCCCCATACAGAGTAAGACTGTGTATGTAGCAGGAAACGGAAGTGGAGATTTCAACTGTGATGGAGTTGATGATCAGGTAGAGATAAACAAAGCCCTTAAATATGTTTCGGAAAACCCGTACCTCACAACCGTTTATTTTAAAGGCCCATATACATACGTTGTCTCAGATAGTATTCTCATTGGAAATAATACAACCTTAGAAGGAGATTCTACGGCTGTAGTAAAACTCGAAGACAATGCAAACTGGCCAGTGGGTAAGCCCATGATAACGCAGATGAACAGCACAGGGATACATGAAGTTACTATAGAAGGCTTTGAAATCGACGGAAACCATGACAATAATCTGGATAAACCAACTGGGTATGGATTTTATAATATGATCTACTTCTCCAATTCCACGGATATCAAAGTTCATGACATGTATATGCATGACGGGCATGGAGAAGGATTTAAAGTAGACCGAAGTTACAATGTTCAGTTTTACAATAACGTTATCTATAAAATGGGTCATAATGCTTTTTTTGCAGAAGATTGTCAGAACCTGGAAGCCTGGAATAATAAAATAACCATCAGGACTGATTGCGGTCTTAGAGTTTTAAATTCAAACCACATAAGATTTCATGATAATGTAATTGACTCTTTTTATCACTGGAGTGGAGGCGACTCTGGCATTATGGTTGAGAAAACAACAGGGACTGTTAATGACGTAGAGATATATAATAATATTATCCATGACATTTATGGGTCTGGAATCTGGTTAATAGGTTGGTTAGAGTCCTATCCAAGGGAGGAAGCCCAGAACGTCCATATTTTTCGCAATATCTTTTATAATACTGGCACGAACCCAAATAATAACTGTGTAGGAGGTATAATAACAAGTGGATTTTATGATACTCTCATCGAAAACAATGTCTTTGACGAGGTATATCATGCGGCAATTATTCACATGTCTCCCATAGGCATCCAAACCTATCCTACCTATGAAACTCGTTCCAGTCTTTCACCCTCAAGCACGGAACACACAACAATTGTTCGTAAGAACATAATTGTAAACACCCAAAAGCGTAAAACAGATCCTGATGGAACTGGATATGCAATAATCAATTATCTCCCTGAAACAGATGCTTTTGTGCTGGAAAATAACTGTTTGTACAATAACTCTGCAGGTAATTACCATAACTGCACATCAAGTACAGACACATATGCAGACCCTCTTTTTGTAAACCGGAGTATACACAATTATCATTTGGAACCAGACTCTCCTTGCATTGGTGCCGGATGTACTTGATACATTTATTAAATATCATAAAAATACCAGTCAAACTCAAACAGAAAGGGATAGTGAATAGTACAGTAAGTAGTGAGCTCATCCCAAAACCAATTTCATTCCCAAATCTATACTATTTTCATGTTTAGAAATTAGAGCAATTATTCAAAACTCAAGGTTTTGGGATAGGCTCAGTAAAAAACCTGTGCTTCTGGACTCGATTAAGGTACAAAAACAAAAAAGTGTTATTACATTGAAAGTGTGCTGGGTCATTAATCTCTCTTTAACTGGCTTCGACCATATAAAATCGGAAGTTTTTTGGAGTTATGGCACTATCACGATTGTGAATATTTTTTAAATATCTTTTTTAAAGAGTTGTTTAGTAATGACCATTCTTTGCTCCAGGTCAGGTCCTTCTAGTTTCTCTGTAACCAGCTTCAAGGGCTCACCCAAAGAAAGGTTCGCTTTCGCCCATGTGATACGGCCGGGCCGTGTCAATATAGTTAACTCCTTGGTCGATTGCATATCTAACTTGCCGGGTAGCTCTTTCCTCATCAATTGTTCCATCCTCTTTCACAGGGAGGCGCTTGCATCCGAATCCAAGTATCGAAAGTTCGTCTCCGTTCTTTGGAACTTTTCTGTAAAGCATCTGTCCTTCTCCTGCAGTTCTTTTTCTATTGTTCTTTTTCTATTGTTCTTTTTCTATTGTTCTTTTTCTATTGTTCTTTTTCTATTCTACAAGATATTTTGTTACTAAAATAAATTGAAGTATTAAATTTTAACATATTATTTTAGAATATTGTTAAGATTTAAATAGTAAATCGTCATTTTAATTATGCTAAAAAAGTTCATCTTCCTTCTGAAACTTTGCAGACTATCTAGTCTGCAAAGAAGGAAAATGTTGTTAAATTCTAATTATAAAAACGATAGAGATGACATGCTGCAAAATATATTAGTCTTCGGAAAAGAAGCATAGAAACTTTGCAGGTGTCATCAGAGAATTTTAAGGAGTAAACAAAAGTAAAGGGGAAATATAATGGAAACTGAAAGTAAAAGAGAATATGTCACCGAACTTCCTCTGGAAATTCAAAAGATGTTAAAAAATCTGGATTTTCCTATAGAAAGAAAAGAGGTTATTGAACAAGCAAGAAAAAGTAAAGCAATTCCGGATATACTACGGGAACTTGGTATGCTTCCGGACAAAAAATACAATAGTGCTGAAGACCTAGCAGAGGAACTTCATATAGTTTACATAGGCGTCCCGGCCTAAAAAGTAGGTGATTTTTTATTTGTTTTAGTATTCTGCCGCAAATGCGGCAGATCTATTTTCAAATCTCTTGTTCCTGGTTTTATAGAGTTCTTTATATTTTTATTTATCTGATAACCATTATCTTATTTTAGCTTCAATGATAGAATTTAAGACTCTTTTTTGCTCCAAAATCGATACATAAAGGCAAGAAACTCCCTGGCGATATAACGATTTCCTTAGTACATGAATTCCTTTTATACTACTTACATAATGTCCTTCAAGGCCTCAGAGGCTGTATAAACGCTTCCAACTCCAAAAATGTACTGAGTTATCCTTATTGCCTGCATTACTTCTTCTTTTGTCGCTCCCGCCTGCATTGCCTGAACTGCAAGGGATCTTACTCCGTTTACCGCACCATTAGCTGCATCGAGAGACATTGCAAGCAGAAATTTGTATTTGAGAGGAATTCCGTCTTCCACGAAAGCAAGTTCGCGTGTATTTTCAAGAAGGGTAAATAATTGAGGGTCCTGGTCCACAATAACTTTTAATGGATTTTCTGTCAATGTACCATCTCCGTTCCTATTACAAAATATTGATTTTATTATTTTTCCATTTATTAGATCCGTTTTTTAATTAAATACTATCAATTAATTTAAAAGTCCTTCCTTTGAACAAACAGGAAAGATAGAAAAAGAAATAGATCAGGGGAAATGGAGGAGGTAAAGGAAGAAAGAGAAAAAGGATCAAGAGAAGGTTAGAAGAAAAGGGTAATAGTCAAAAGGAGGTAGATAAGAAGAAATGAAAAAAAATCGAAAGGAGAAGGCAAGAAAAAATCGAAAGGAAAAGGCAAGAATGAAAGAAAAAATCAAAAGAAGAATGTAAGAAGGCAAGAAAAGATCGAAAGAGGAAAGCAGAAAGCAAAATGGGTAGAGTTCGTTTTTGTGCGTACATTTTTCGACAAAGAGTTTAGAAAGTTTTAGAAAAAAGAGGGCATCAGTTTTTGAAGTGGAGGAACGGAGATAGATGGAGGGTGTTAAATGAAGAGTTTACAGATGCCCATACAACTATAATACTTATAAATATATAAAATTAAGTTTATACTGCGGGTTTATGGGATTTTATCGAAGTACTTAAATTATTTCCTATAAAGATATCTTCTATTAGAACTTCTATGGAGTCAAGGATAGAATTTTAATTATTCAAAAATTCATAAGCTATGGTTCCTTCCTCTGGGCCCTCCCCTTTTAAAATAAAACCATTCTTTTCCAGGACACGAACTGAGGCTTTCAGATGAGGATATGTATAAGCTACTATACTGTTGCTTTTGAGGCTGGAAAAAGCCCACCGCGTCATTGATTGAACAGCTTCGGTTGCATATCCTCTACCTTGATATGCATCAAGCAAAGAATATCCTATTTCAAGTGTCCCGTTCTCGTGAGCAAGAAATCCTCCGCTTCCGATCAATACAGGTTGTTCAGGACTTTCCTGGGGAAGAAACCAGTAAAAATTCCAGACTTTCCGGTTTTTTGCCTGAATTCGCCCAATGAAATCTTCTATCACTTCAGGGGTTATTTGAACAGGTGGCCATTCTTCAGGGACATGAGCGTTAAGAGCTGAAGCAAACGCCTGGCGGTCGTGCAGTTCTAGAAGATACAGCTCCGAGGTGGCAGGAAGCAGATATAGACGTTCGGTATTGATAGGGTGTAGGGAAAGAGGCATGTACACGATTTGGGTTTACTTTTATATAATATTTATGCTGAATAATACTAAAGAGAGCTTAAAGTCACTAAATTGTAAAGAGAAAATACGCAAGCATATAAAGGATTAAAAGGAAGAAACTTTCAAATAATTACACTTACATATTATTTTTTTGCAGTTAAGTTGGATTTACATTCTAGTTTCTGTTTTCAGGGGGGCATACTTTTGATTGATGCTGATATTTCACACACAATAGCAAGGCTAGCCAAACTAGCAATAATACTTGTTGTTTTGTTTGGGGCTGCTCACAGGTTCAGGTTCAATTATACTGCCCCGACAATAATAATTATTGCTCTGTGTGGAACAGGAGCTATTGTTGGGGATTTCGATGGAGACGGATTAAACACTCCAGGTGAAATTCAGCATGATACCAGCATATTTGCATCTGATTCGGACTCTGATGGAATTTCGGATGGATATGAAGTCAGCACACTCCATACTGATCCTGCAAACGGCGATACCGATTCCGACAAAATCTCGGACTTTGACGAAGTGAATAAATACAAAACTAATCCGTTGAGCGAAAATTCTGACGGGGACTTATATGGAGATTATCAGGAGATCTTTGAGTCCGGTACAGACCCTAATGCCAGGACAGTATCAAAGTTAATAGTCAAAACCTCTTCTGTGAATGGTGATATATTCATAAACGGAGAATTTCAGGGCAATGGGCAGATATCAATAGAATTGAAACCTGGTACATACAAAGTGCAATATGGTAATGCAAATAATTATCATTCTCCCGAGCCACAGTTAGTAATCTTGAAATTCGGACAACAAATGAATATTGTTGGGGATTATGAATCCTACTCTCCTTCAAAACTGGCGGTTTCAAGTGCAGTATCCGATATGTCCGGTGTGAGTCCAGCAGTATATAGTTATTATGTGAATAACAAAAAGAAGTTTTTCCAGGTGACCATTGCTAACAATGGAGAGTCGTCTGCAGAAAATGTTATTCTGTCTACCCGTATTGAAGGTGGTAATTGGGTTTCATCATCCATCAGTGAGATCTCTCCGAATAAAGTGTCGAAAATAGGGGTAACACCAAGCATACCCGAAGATGTATTTGAAAAGGTTGGCAAAGAATCAACAAAAAATCTGTATTTGAAACTTGAGTACAGTTCATCAGGAACAAAACAGCCTGTTGTGGAAAGTACTGTCCCTCTCAAGGTATATGGTAAAAATGCTCTTCCGTTAGCAGATACTTCTAAATTGGCATCTGCAGATGTAGGCATCTCATCAAAATCGTTTTATTCGTATTATATCGATCCGCATGACTCGAATGTAAGAAATATTGCAGCAAGTGCGACAATGGGTACAGATGATGATCTGGATAAAGCCAAACTAATTTTTGATGCGCTTGGTCAATATGGAGTGTGTTACGTCTCCGATCCCAATGACCCGTTGGGAACCGGCATAGATTATATCCAGACACCGACCGAAACATTATCCCTGAAAGGCGGAGATTGCGACGATCTGGCTGTACTTTATGCGTCTGCTCTTGAGTCTGTAGGTATGGATACGGCACTGATCCATATTCCTGGTCATGTGTTTGTAGGATTTAAAGCGGACGGGAACTGGAACTTGATTGAAACAACGATGATTAAAACTCCAGAGAGCACTGACGGCTATGAAATCTCGTTTTTCGATCAGGCAATGTCCTCTGGATATGATAAGTATACAGAAAATACTAATTCAGCACTGATCGTGATGACTGAGCAAGCCTGGGAACAGGGGATTACATCGTAAACGGTCTCCAGAATTCATCGAGTATTCAGGGGGGAAGGAGACTCTCTTATAGTTGACGGAATGAGACTTACTGTTACAAGAGTTTTGAAAGATTTCGATCTGGCTCTCATAAAGCTTCCTCCTGAATGTATGGTTAAAATTACCGAGATTGGCAGTGCAGCTGAACTGGAGGGAGCTTTCCTTGTCAATGATGCACATATTATCCGGTGCAGAGTAGTTAACGCTGGAGCTTCACTGCTTTACCTGGGCTTTCGATGCCTTGATATGCCGGAACCGGGAGATAGCGGTTCTCCTATTATGCAGGCAGGAAAAGTAATAGCCTAGATTCGGCAGGTAAACATATAAGTTAATATAATTATTCTCACATCTTTTTTCTTGATTTTCCATGGCAGACAAAAACAACAGTCGACTAGTCGAATCCTCAATAAAACGTACAAGATTTTTAGGTCACCTTGGTCTCATTGCTGGAGTTTTCCGAGAACTTGAAGTTGACAAACTGATCGATGAGAAACTCCCAAAGGAAAGGGATCACAAGATTCCTCACTCAGTCTGCATCCTTGCCATGGTACTCAATGGTCTTGGTTTCATAGGTCAACGTCTATACCTTTTTCCTGACTTTTTCAGGAATATTTCTATAGAAAGACTTTTTGGAGAAGGTGTAACACGAGAAGATCTGAATCAATATGCTATCGGAGAAACTCTTGACAGAATCGTAAAGTATGGTCCTACAAAACTGTTTACGGAAATTGTTCTTCACATTATGAACCGTCTACCTATTCCTGTCCATTGTTTACACGCTGACACTACAAGTGTCAGCGTTTATGGTGATTATCAAGACGAAGAAACGGAGTCTATTGATATCACTTTTGGAATTCCCAAAAACGGAAGATGGGATCTCAAACAATTTGTGCTAAGTTTGATTGTAAATCAGCATGGAATACCCCTTTTTATGAACACTCATTCAGGGAATGCTTCCGACAAAAGCACAATTCTGGAAGCAATAAAGTCTCTCAAATCAGCTTTAAGTCCTGAAAGCAAAGTGTACTATGTCGCTGATAGTTCCTTTTACACTGACAATAATATCAATAATATAGGAAAGTCATTCTGGATCAGTCGTGTTCCTGCAACAATTAATGAGGCAAAGGAACTGCTAACTGCAAATCTAAACCTGAAGCCACTGAAAAGCGATGAAAGATACTCATTTTATCAAACCTTTGTTGATTATGGGGGAGTCAAGCAAAAGTGGGTTTTGTTGCTTTCTCATAAAATGAAAGAAAAGAAAGAGATAACTCTCAGAAAGAAGCTTCAAAATGAACTTGAAAAAGCAGAAAAGTCGCTTAAAAAACTGGTAGGAGAGGACTTCTTCTGTGAAGAAGATGCATTAAAAGCAGCAGAAAAATGGACTGCAGATTTCCCTTCTATTGTGTTTGAAAAAGTAGATTTGAAAACCGTTAAAAAA